>JBAUUA010000946.1:0-1513 GCA_049582465.1 Bradyrhizobium sp.
GCGACAGCGCGTCTTCGCGCTACACGTTCCGGCCATCGGCGTCTTTCGTGGATGCCCGGCACAAGGCCGGGCATGATCGGGGAGGGCTATGCCGCGTCGACCAGCACCAGTTCGGAGTCTTCCAGCGCGGTGATCCTGAGCTGGGCTTCGTCACGGATCGCGGCGCCGTCGCGGGCGTTGACGCGCACGCCGTTGATTTCGACCGCGCCGGCGGCCGGCACCAGATAAAGGCTGCGCGACCTCTGCGGCGCATATTCCGCGCTCTCGCCGGCCTTCAGCGTGGTGGCGAGTACCCGCGCGTCGGCCCGGATCGGCAGCGCATCCTTGTCGTCCTTGAATCCGCTGGCGATGGTGACGAGCTTGCCGGAGCGATCCGATTTCGGGAACGGTTTTGCCCCCCAGGTCGGCTGGCCGCCTTCGGTGGTCGGCTCGATCCAGATCTGGAAGATCCGGGTCTTGGTCGGCTCCAGATTGTATTCGGAGTGACGGATGCCGCTTCCCGCGCTCATCACCTGCACGTCGCCGGCCTCGGTCCGGCCCTTGTTGCCGAGACTGTCCTGATGGGTAATCGCGCCCTCGCGGACATAGGTGATGATCTCCATGTTGGCGTGGGGATGGGCGGGAAAGCCGGTATTCGGCGCGATCTCGTCGTCGTTCCACACCCGCAAGGCGCCATGGCCCATATTGGCGGGGTCGTAATAGCTGGCGAACGAGAAGTGGTGCTTTGCCTTCAGCCAGCCGTGGTCGGCGCCGCCGAGTTTTGCAAATGGTCTGAGTTCGATCATGGTTTTTTCCCTTGGTTGAATGCTTGTTCGAATTACGCGCCGAAGCCGCCGTCGACGTTCAGCACGGTGCCGGTCACGAACGACGCGCCGGGGCTTGCGAGGAACACGACGCCGGCGGCGATCTCTTCCGCGGTACCGAAACGTTGCAGCGCATGCTGGGTGCGCTGGGCTTCGGCGAAGTCGCCACCGTCCTTCGGATTCATGTCGGTATCGATCGAGCCGGGCTGCAGCACGTTCACGGTGATGCCGCGCGGGCCGAGGTCGCGCGCCGCGCCCTTGCTGTAGCCGACGATCGCGGCCTTGGTGGCGGCGTAGTCGGCGAGGCCGGGGAACGAGGCGCGGGTGGCGATGCCTGAACCGATGGTGACGATGCGTCCGCCTTCGCCCATCAGCCGCGACGCCGCGCGGATCGCGGAGACCACGCCGTGCACGTTGATGGCATCCAGCCGGCTCAGGGCGGCGAGGTCGGCGTTGGGATCATCCACCGCGGCGCTGGCAACCACGCCCGCGTTGTTGACGAGAATGTCGAGCCGGCCGAAATGCTGTGCGACATCGTTCACCAATTGGTCGACTTCGGCTGACGAGGCCTGATCGGCCTTGAAGGCGTGCGCCTTGACGCCCCTGGCCTGCAATTCCCTGACGACTGCTTCCGCCTTGTCAGGCGAGGCGACATAGCTGATGGCGACGTCGGCGCCTTCATCGGCGAGCGCGCGGGCGCTGGCTGCACC
>JBAUUA010000947.1:0-2182 GCA_049582465.1 Bradyrhizobium sp.
GCCTGTGCAAGGTCGCATCGACACTGTTGCTTGGACCTGACGGCAGCTACGAGGCCGCGATCGCGGCTGCAAAGCCGCTCGACAAGGCCGAGCTCGTCACGCTCGATGACATCTCGACCATCATGTACACTTCGGGCACCACGGGCCAGCCGAAGGGTGCCATCATCACCCACGGCATGACGTTCTGGAATTGCGTCAATCTCGGCGGGCCGGCCTATATCTCGCCGTCCTCGGTGCTCCTCACCGTGCTGCCGCTGTTCCACACCGGCGGGCTCAATTGCTACACCAACCCGGTGCTGCATTCCGGCGGCACCGTGCTGATCATGCGCGCTTTCGATCCCGGGCTTGCGCTGCAGCTGATCAGCGACCCCGCCCAGCGCATCAACGTGTTCTTCGGCGTGCCCTCGATCTACCAGTTCATGGCGCAGCATCCCTCTTTCGCGACCGCCGACTTCAGCCGCCTCGTGATTGGCGGCGTCGGCGGTGCGCCGATGCCGGTGCCGCTTCTGAAAGTGTGGGAGGCGCGCGGCGTTGCGCTACAGCAGGGCTACGGCATGACCGAGACCAGCCCCGCGGTGCTGACGCTCGACAAGGAGGATGCCGCGCGGAAAGCCGGCTCGTCCGGCAAGCCGGTGCTGCACACGGAAGTGCGGATCGTGGCGCCGAGCGGCACCGACGCCGAGATCGGCGAGCTCGGCGAATTGTGGGTCAAGGGACCCAACATCACGCCCGGCTACTGGAACAGGCCCGACGCCAACGCCTCGTCCTTTACCGACGGCTGGCTGCACACTGGAGACGCCGCGCGGATCGACGACGAGGGTTTCTACTACATCGTCGACCGCTGGAAGGACATGTACATCTCCGGCGGCGAGAACGTCTATCCGGCCGAGGTCGAGAACGTGCTGCACCAGCTCAACGCCATCGCGGAGGCCGCCGTGATCGGCATGCCGAGCGAGCAATGGGGCGAAACCGGCATGGCGATCATTGCGGTGAAGCCGGGACACAACATCACCGAGGCCGAGATTCATGCGCATTGCGCGGCCAATCTCGCGCGCTTCAAGCGGCCCCACACGATCCGGTTCGTCGACGCCCTGCCGCGCAACGCCACCGGCAAGATCCACAAGCCGACCTTGCGGAAGAATTTTGCCGCTCCCGCGCCTGCCGACATCGCCAAAGCGGCTACATCAGCTTGACCGTAAAAACAATGCCCGACACCGTCATTGCGAGGAGCGAAGCGACGAAGCAATCCAGCTTTCCTCACGGCGCTAAAGCTGGATTGCTTCGCTGCGCTCGCAATGACGTCGAGAGATTCCCGCCCGTCCTCCCTGCTCCATCCTCACTTCATGAAAGGTGTTCTTCCCGTGAATAACAAGAAACTGTCCTTAGCTACCTCCTTTGCCGCGGCGGCCGCGCTCGCCCTGCTGACCACCCAAGGCGCGCTGGCGCAAAAGAAATACGACACCGGCGCATCCGACACCGAGATCAAGATCGGCAATGTCGAGGCCTATTCGGGGCCCGCTTCCGCCTACGGCATCATCGGCAAGACCGAGGACGCCTATTTCAAGATGGTCAACGACCAGGGCGGCGTGAACGGACGCAAGATCAATTTCATCAGCTATGACGACGGCTACAGCCCGCCGAAGACGGTCGAGCAGGTGCGCAAGCTGATCGAGAGCGACGAGGTGTTTCTGGTGTTCAACGCGCTGGGCACGCCGACCCAGTCGTCGGTGCAGAAATATCAGAACACCAAGAAGGTGCCGCAGCTCTTTCTCGCCACCGGCGCCAGCAAGTGGAACGACCCGAAGGATTTCCCCTGGACCATGGGCTTCCAGCCCAGCTACCGCGTCGAGGCCCGGATTTTCGCCAAATACATCCTGAAGACGAAGCCCGGCGCCAAGGTCGCGGTGTTCTACCAGAATGACGATTTCGGCAAGGACTACGTGGCCGGGCTGAAGGAAGTTTTCGGCGACAAGACCTCCTCGATCCTGATCGCCGAGGAAAGCTACGAGACCACCGAGCCCTCGATCGATTCCCATATCGTCAAGCTGAAGGGCACCGGCGCCGACGTGCTGGTCAACATCTCGACGCCGAAATTTGCAGCCCAGACCATCAAGAAGATGGCGGAGCTGGAATGGAAGCCGATGCATCTGATGACCGACGTCTCGATCTCGATCGGCGCGGT
>JBAUUA010000948.1:0-10403 GCA_049582465.1 Bradyrhizobium sp.
GCTCCTGCGCCCAGATCGGCAAGCGCGTGCACATTTCCGGCGGCGTCGGCATCGGCGGCGTGCTGGAGCCGCTGCAGGCCGAGCCCGTGATCGTCGAGGACGATTGCTTCATCGGCGCGCGCTCGGAAGTCGCCGAGGGCGTGATCGTGCGCAAGGGCGCTGTGCTGGCGATGGGCGTGTTCCTTGGCGCCTCCACCAAGATCGTCGACCGCGACACCGGCGAAACCTTTATCGGCGAGGTGCCGGAATACGCCGTGGTGGTGCCGGGCATGCTGCCGGCAAGGCCGCTGAAGAACGGCCAGCCCGGCCCATCGACCGCCTGCGCCGTCATCGTCAAGCGCGTCGACGAGCGCACCCGCGCCAAGACCAGCATCAACGAGCTATTGCGGGATTAAATCGAACCCGCCGTGCCCTGACGCGACCAATATTCCGAGACCGCGGGACCGCTCCCCGCCGTCCGGAGGTTGCGATGGACTACGTCCGGCTACTTTTCAGCTTCAGGGGCCGGATCAACCGCGCCAGATACCTCGTCGTGCAGCTGGCTCTGATCACGATCTGGCTGATGCTCTGGCTCAAGTCCCCGTTTCACGCCTTGCCGCCATGGCTGGCTTTGTCTTTCGACTGGGTCGTCATGATCGCGATGATCTGGATCAACGCAGCGACCACGGTCAAACGGCTTCACGACCGCAACAGGAGCGGCTGGTGGGCGGTTGCCGTCATGATCGTTAATCGTCTCTCCTACGCCTATTGCGGTCTTTTCCTGGGTCTCTATTTCGGCGTCGATATTTCGACCACCAGGGAACTGCTGCTCGTGATGCTCGCTGTCGCGCTGTCCGTTCTGCAAACCGGGGTGATCATCGAGTTGTTTTTCATGGCGGGCACCGATGGGCGCAACCGGTTCGGGCCTGATCCGCTTTCAGATGTCGCTCCCGGCGCTCCCACCGACTGGCGCCCGGAGCAACGCAGCGTTCCGGCTTTTCTGGTGCGAAGCGCGGGCCCACCGCCGGCAACGCCGGGCTGAGATCGAACCAAAATCGTTCGATGGCGACCAAATAACCGGAAGAGCGGCCTTTTTCCGATCCTCCGAAGGCCAGGTCATGGACAATAGCTGGACCAGCAACAAATTCCTGTTCAGCTTCGAGGGCCGCATCAACCGCGCCAGATACTGGTATGCGCTCTATGCCAGCATGATCAATGGCCTGTTTTTCCTGGCCGTATGGGCGTTCGTGCTCGGCGCCATCTTCGGCGTCAGCGTCAAGTCGGTTCACCTCAACATCTACGACGTCTTCAACGATCCGCCGTCATTGCCTTTCCGCGTCGACTTTGCCAGCGGCGGCCATACGTCGCTGGTCTCCTTTCTGTTCTATGCGGGCGGAACGCCGATCTTCGTCGCGGCGGTGCGGATGCTGGCGGCGACCACGCTCAAGCGGCTGCACGACCGCAACAAGAGCGGCTGGTGGATCGTCCCGTTCTTCCTCGCTCCCAATCTGCTCTACAAGGCGGGGGACTGGCTCGGCGATTCCTATCTGGCCGGCTTCGTCATGCTCGTCATGCTCGCTCTCAGCCTCTGGGGCTTTGTCGAAATGCTGTGTCTGAGAGGCACAAGAGGGCCCAACCGATTTGGCCCGGACCCACTGGGGGCGGTCATTCGCAGCCCGCGTGCAGCCCCGAACTGGGACCAGCTTCGCGAGCTGGAATTTGTTCCGCACAGCGCTGGCCCATCGCCGGGCGAGCATGTTAAGCGGGGGCATGACTGACGCCCTTTCGATCGCCCAGGATCTCCTCCGCTGCCCCTCGGTAACCCCGGCCGACGCCGGCGCGCTCGGTGTGCTTGAAGCCATCCTGAAACAAGCCGGCTTCGAGGTGCATCGCGTCACCTTCGGCGAGCCCGGCACCGCCGATGTCGACAACCTCTATGCCCGCCTCGGCGACAGCGCCCCGCACATCACCTTTGCCGGGCATACCGACGTGGTGCCGCCCGGCGACGAGAGCGCCTGGACCCACGGCGCGTTCTCCGGCGACGTCAAGGACGGGTTTCTCTACGGCCGGGGCGCCGTCGACATGAAGGGCGGGATCGCCTGCAGCGTCGCCGCGGTGCTGGATTATCTCGCCGCTAACGGTGGCAAGCCAAAGGGCTCGATCTCGTTTTTGATCACCGGCGACGAGGAAGACATCTCCGTCAACGGCACGATAAAACTGCTGCAATGGGTGGCGGCGCGCGGCGAGAAATTCGACCATTGCGTGCTCGGCGAGCCCTCCAATGTCGAGCAACTCGGCGACTGCATCAAGATCGGCCGCCGCGGCTCCCTCCATGGCATGCTGTACGTCGACGGCATCCAGGGCCACGTCGCCTATCCGCAGCGCGCCGCCAACCCGGTGCCGGATATTTCACGGCTGATCGTGGCGCTCAGCGACGAGCCGCTCGATCACGGCAGCGCGCAATTCCAGGCCTCCAACCTCGAATTCACCTCGGTCGATGTCGGTAACAAGGCCGGCAACGTGATCCCCGGTCAGGCGCGGGCAAAATTCAACATCCGCTTCAACGATCTCCACACCCAGGAGACGCTGCGCGCTCTGGTCGAAGAGCGGCTGGCGAAGGCCGCCGGCAACCGCATCCGCGCCCGCATCGTCTGGGAGCCGTCCAATTCCAACGTGTTCGTCACCAAGCCCGGTCCCTTCACCGACCTCGCGGTCGCCGCGATCTCGGAAGTGACCGGCCGCAAGCCGGAATTGAGCACCAGCGGCGGCACCTCGGACGCGCGCTTCATCGCCAGCTATTGCCCGGTGATCGAATTCGGCCTGGTCGGCCAGACCATGCACCAGATCGACGAGCGCACGCCGGTCGCCGATCTGGAAAAGCTGACGAAGATCTATCGCGGGATTCTGGACCGGTATTTTGCATAATGCTGTCATCGTCCGCGAAGGCGGACGATCCAGTACTCCGAGGCCTCCCGGCTCAATCTCAGGGGCCGCGGCGTACTGCGTATCCCGCCTTCGCGGGGTACGACGAGAAGAGTAAACAGCAGCAGCCTATTTCAATAATCCACTCGCACCAGATAGAGCCCTTCCGGCGGGGCGACCGGGCCGCAGGCGGCACGGTTGCGCGCGGCCAGTGCCGAGGCCAGATCGTCGGGGCTCCAGCGGCCGTCGCCGACCCAAACCAGCGAGCCCACCATCGAGCGCACCTGGCTGTGCAGGAACGAGCGCGCCGAGGTGATGATGTGAACGGCATCGCCGTCTCTGACGACGTCGAGCTGATCCAGCGTGCGCTCCGGCGATTTCGCCTGGCATTCGGTGTCGCGAAACGTCGTGAAATCGTGCTTGCCGACCAGCTTCTGCGCGGCTTTGTGCATCGCGTCGGTATCGAGCCGCCGCGGCAGCCGCCAGGCGCGGCCGATATCGAGCGCGAGATTGGCGCGGCGATTGGCGATCCGGTAGAGATAGTGCCGCTTCTTCGCGGAAAACCGCGCCTCGAAATCATCCGGCACGATATCGGCTGACAGCACGCCGATCGGATGGGGGCGCAGATGCGCGTTCAGCCCGTCGCGGAATCTTCCCGGCACGAAATGCTTGGCAATGTCGCAATGCGCGACCTGCGCCAGCGCATGTACGCCAGCATCGGTGCGGCCGGCGCCGTGAACGCGGACCTGTTCGCCGCAGACCGCTTTTATCGCGTCTTCCAGCGCGCCCTGCACCGATGGGCCGTTGTCCTGGATCTGCCAACCGCAGAACGGCGCGCCGTCATATTCGATGATGAGCTTGTAGCGGGGCATCACGATAGCCGCAGCGGCGGCTTCAGTGGCGTGCCGCGCAAAAATTCCTCCGCCTTCATCGGCGCCTTGCCGGCGCGCTGCAGTTCGAGGATGCGTATGGCGCCTTCGCCGCAGGCAATGGTGAGGTGATCGTCGAGCAGGTCGCCCGCCGCGCTGCTTCCCCCGGCCAGCGCGCAGCGCAGGACCTTGACCCGAACCGGCGGGCCCTCGATCGGCATCTCGCACCACGCGCCCGGGAACGGCGACAGCCCGTGGATATGGCGCAGCACCTCGTGCGCGGGCTTGTTCCAGTCGATCCGCGCCTCGGCCTTGTCGATCTTGGCGGCATAGCTGACGCCCTGCTCGCTCTGCTTTGTCAGTTGCAGCTTGCCGCGTTCCAGCGCGCCGATCGCGCGCACCATCAGGTCGCCGCCGAGCCGAGCCAGCCCATCGTGCAGGTCGCTTGCCGTCATCGCATCCGTGATCGCGATGCGTTCGGCCATCGCCACGTCGCCGGTATCGAGGCCGGCGTCCATCTTCATCACCATCACGCCGGTTTCCGCATCGCCCGCCATGATGGCGCGGTTGATCGGCGCCGCGCCGCGCCAACGCGGCAGCAGCGAGGCGTGCAGATTGAAGCAGCCGAGCTTTGGAGCATCGAGAATGGCCTGCGGCAGGATCATGCCATAGGCGACGACCACGGCGGCTTCCGCCTCGTGGGCGCGGAACTCCTCCAGCGCCTCCGGCGTCTTCAGGGTCTTCGGCGTCATCACGGGGATGCCGAGCCGCCGCGCCTCCTGCTCCACTGGAGTGGGCTGCAGCTTCATGCCGCGCCCGGCGGGCTTCGCCGCGCGAGTGTAGACGGCGGCGATCTCATGGCCATGGGCCACGAGCTCCAGCAGCGTCGGCACCGCGAAATCGGGCGTGCCCATGAAGATCAAGCGAAGGGACATGGCCGTGCAGACTTTCTTTTGAACCAAGCATCGAGATAGCGAGCGTCATCCTGAGGTGCGAGCTCTTGCGAGCCTCGAAGGATGGCGCAGGAAAGACCGTCAACCCCGTCTGCCGTCGCCCTTCGAGGCTCGGCGCCTGGAGGCGCCTTCGCACCTCAGGGTGACGGCACCTCGATACGCGGCCGAATCTACTCTGCCGCCCGCTTCGCGGCCTTGGCGAATTTCTTCAGCACGCGGTCGCGTTTCAGCTTCGACAGATAATCCACGAACAGCACGCCGTTGAGATGATCGATCTCGTGCTGGATGCAGGTGGCGAACAGCCCCTCGGCGTCCTCCTCATGCACCTTGCCGTCGAGATCGGTGAAACGCACCCGCACCTTGGCCGGCCGCTCGACTTCCTCGTAATATTCGGGGATCGACAGGCAGCCTTCCTCGTAGACCGACATCTCCTCCGACGACGACAGGATCTCCGGATTGATGAAGACCCGCGGCTGCGGCGTGGTCTCGCCTTCCTCGTTCTTCTTGGCGAGATCCATCGTGATCAACCGCAACGGCTGGGCGACCTGGATGGCGGCGAGCCCGATCCCGGGCGCGTCGTACATGGTCTCGAACATGTCGTCGGCGAGCTTGCGTATCTCCGAGGTGACCTTTTCGATCGGTTTGGAGACCAGCCGCAACTGCTTGTCGGGCAGGATGATGATTTCTCGGAGTGCCATGATGTCTCTGGATGCCTTGGCGGGCGATTTAAGCTGCGGACTTGCCGGGGTCAATCCGAAGCGCGGGCCGCGTTTACCTTCGGTTAACCACGAATGTTAGCGAAGGGTTAACCATAAAAATTTACCCGCAATTCACCATAAATGTTCCCTCTTCGTTCGCGTTCAAGGCCGAATCGGCTACAAGGGCTCCATGAACGAGATTCTTTTCATGATCGGCGACCTGCCGGTCCGCGCCGGGACAGCGCTGATCGGCTTTGGCGCGCTGGCGCTGCTTCTTCTGCTCACCATCGCGGTCGTGATCGCCCGCTCCGGCCGGCGCGGCGCGGAGATGGCGATGGCGCAGGCGATCCGCGCCGACGAGCTCGAAGAGCGGCTCTCCGAAATGATGCGCGCGCAGAGCGAGGCCACCGGCCGCGTCGATGCGATGGGCCAGGCGCTGGCCGGCCGCCAGGCCGAGATGGCGCGCACCGTCAGCGAACGGCTGGATTCGGTGACCCACCGGGTCGGCCAGTCGATGGAGCAGACCACCCGCAACACCATGGACTCGCTTCGCGTGCTGCACGAGCGGCTCGGCATCATCGACAACGCGCACAAGAACCTCACTGACCTGACGTCCCAGGTGACCACGCTGCGCGACGTGCTCGCCAACAAGCAGTCGCGCGGCGCGTTCGGCCAGGCGCGGATGGAGGCGATCGTCCAGGACGGCATGCCGAAGGGGTCCTACGAATTCCAGTTCACGCTCTCGACGGGAAAACGGCCGGACTGCGTGGTGTTCCTGCCGGACCAGCGTCCGCTCTGCATTGACGCCAAATTCCCGCTGGAGGCGATGACCGCGCTGCACGACGCGCGCAGCGACGAGGAAAAGAAGATCGCCACGCAGCGATTACGCAATGATGTGATGAAGCATGTCAGCGACATCGCGGAAAAATACCTGATCGCGGGCGAGACCCAGGATACCGCGCTGATGTTCGTGCCGTCGGAATCGGTCTATGCCGAAATCCATGACGGTTTCGACGACGTGATCCAGAAGGCCTATCGCGCCCGCGTGGTGCTGGTGTCGCCGTCGCTGCTGATGCTGGCGATCCAGGTGATGCAGCAGATCCTGAAGGACGCGCGGATGCGGGATGCCGCCGACCAGATCCGCACCGAGGTGCTCAACCTCGGCGACGACCTGACGCGCCTGCGCGATCGGGTGCTCAAGCTGCAGAAGCATTTTGGCGACGTCAACGAGGACGTCCGCCAGATCCTGATTTCCGCCGACAAGATCGAAAAGCGCGCGGGAAGGATCGAGGAACTGGATTTCAGCAAGGAACCACCGGCCGCCACAGAGGTCCCGCGCCTCGTCAAGCCGGATACCTCCGAACTGTTCCCGCTGCCGCGCAAGCTGCAGGCGGGGGAGTAGACTCCACAGTCATTGCCCCGCCGCTCCTTCCCTTCTCCCCTTGTGGGAGAAAGAGCGAATCGCCGCCGCCCGGACTAGTCCAGCCCGGCGCGGCGAAAACCCTCCAGATAGTGGTCCCGGCCGGCCTCATGCATGATGGGCATCTGGTTTGCGATCCAGGCGAGCGAGATATTGGGTTGCGCGCGCCGAAGTTCCTGCAAGGCGGCCGCGGCGACATCGTCCTTTCCGGCCATGCCGGCAGCCGCCGTGAGCACCCGATGGGCGCCGACGAAATCGCCGCGTTGCCGGATGCCTTCGCGCGCCAGTCGAATGGCCTCGTCGTAATTGCACCCGACGAATTCCGCGTAGGCGGCGATGCCGCAAAAGACCGCCGAAAACGGATCGCGCGGGCTCAGCCGCAGCGCGCGCCGCGCGGCAACGCTGCCTTCTTCCCACCGTCCGGCGTAGGACAACACCAAGCCGTAATAGCCCTGCGCCAGCGAGAAGTTCGGATTGAGCCGAAGCGCGACCTCCAGCTCCGCCAGCGAATCCTCGAAACGCCGCGCAAACAAAAAGACGGACCCCAGTGCGTTATGCGCCCACGGGTCTTCGCTGTCGGCCCGGATCGCGGCCAGCGCCGCACGCTCGGCCAGAGGCACCACCGCCGCCATATCCGTCCAGCCCATATGGGCGCTGAACGTCTGGCTGGTGGCCAGCACGCCGAGCGCCTGACCGTAATTCGGATCGAGGGCGGTGGCCTTCTCGAGCAGCGCCTGCGCCACCAGATAATCCTGACGCGTCACGCGCCAGAAATGCGAGAGCGCACGCATCACCAGATCCCATGCGTCCATGCTGTTCGGCGGCTTGCGCCGCGAACGAAACGTTTCGGCGGCATAGAGCTGCGGCTCGATCGCGGCGACGATAGCCTCGGTGATCTCGTCCTGCACCGCGAATACGTCGGCAAGCGCGCGATCGTAGCGTTCCGCCCAGATGCTGTTTCCGGTGGCGGCATCACTGAGCTGAACGGTGATGCGCACGCGGTCGCCTACCTTGCGGACGCTGCCTTCGACGACATAGCCGACGCCGAGCTCCTCGGCGACCCGCTTCATGTGGACCGGCTTGCCCTTGTAGGTGAATGACGAGTTGCGCGCGATCACGAAGAACCAGCGCAGCTTGGAAAGCGCGGTGATGATGTCCTCGCTGATGCCGTCGGAGAAATACTCCTGCTCCGGATCGCCGCTCAGATTGGCGAAGGGAAGCACGGCGATGGCGGGCCGGTCGGGCAACGGCAGCGCCGGGCGCGACGGCTCGTGGCTTTCATGCGGCGGCTCGACAGCCTGCCCGTTACCCCCTTGTTGCGTTCGCACCGTGCCGACAAAGCGGAGGCCCTTGCGCGGGATGGTGCGGATCAGCTTCTGGTCTTCGCCGCTGTCGCCCACCGCCCGGCGCGCGGCGTTGATGCGGCTGGTCAGCGTCGATTCCGACACGATCCGGCCGCCCCAGACCGCCTCGATGAGGTCGTCCTTGCTGACGACATGATCGCGATTCTGCACCAGGAACACCAGGAGATCGAACACCTGGGGCTCGACGGCAATCGTTTCGGGACCGCGGCAGAGCTCCCGGCGGTCGGTATCGAGCGCATGATCGTCAAAGAAAAATTGCACGGCAGCCTCAAATCCGGACCACGACGCCGCTCTCTCAAGGAATAATCAAGGTCATCTCAAGGACAAATCAAGCGTCAGGCAAAGTCTTCCGGTCGCGCTCCCCACATCCTCTACCCCCAAGGGCGGTCGTCAGGATCGTCCGATCGGAGGATATTATGACCCAATCCCAGATATTGAGCCCGGACACCCGGAGCAATCCAATAGGCAGAATAGTCGCATTTCTCTACGGAATCCTCGCCTATTTCATGTTTTTCGTCACGTTTCTCTACGCCATCGGTTTCGTATCGGGCCTTGTGGTTCCGAAAGCCATCGACGACGGCGCGGTCGCGCCGGCGATGGAAGCGGCCGTCGTCAACCTCATTCTGCTGTCGATATTTGCCATCCAACACAGCGTCATGGCGCGCCGGCAATTCAAGGAATGGTGGACTCAATACGTCCCGAAATCTGTTGAGCGAAGCACCTATGTGCTGTTCTCAAGCCTCGCGCTGGCCCTGCTGCTCTGGCAGTGGCGCCCGATCCCGACCGTGGTGTGGCAAATCGACAATCCGCAGATCGCCATGGCGGTAACCGGGATTTCGCTGCTGGGCTTCCTGATCGCTCTCACCAGCACGTTCCTGATCAACCATTTCGAACTGTTCGGACTGCACCAGGTCGCCAACAACCTCGCGGGCCGTTCAATGCCCGCGCCGCGCTTCCGCACGCCGCTTTACTACAAATTCGTGCGGCACCCGCTCTATCTCGGCTTCGTCATCGCGTTCTGGGTGGCGCCGACCATGACGATCGGGCACCTGTTGTTCGCCGCAGTCACGACGGCCTACATCTTTGTCGGCATCCTGCTCGAGGAGCGCGATCTGATCGATCTCTTCGGCGACGACTACCGGCGCTACCGGGAGCGCGTGTCGATGCTGGTGCCCTGGCGCAAATCCAATTGATCCACCGAGTCCATTCCAGTTTCACGGCGGCACCGGATCCGACCGGTGCCGCGCCCCGCGGCGTCTGCCGCGGCGAAAGGAACCATGCCATGATTGAAGAAACCCGCGGCAATATCGACTACGAGGAATCCGGCGCCGGACCGACGATGGTGCTCGTGCCGGGATCGTGCAGCACCGGCGCGGCATGGCGGCCAATTATCGCCGCCTGGGACAACCGGTTTCGCTGCGTCACCACCAGCCTGCCCGGCTATGGCGGAACCGCGGAGCGGCGGACACCGGGCGATGCATCGATATCGCATGAAGCCGAGGCGCTCGAGTCGGTGATTCGAAAAGCCGGCGGCCGCGTCCATCTGGTCGGCCACTCCTTCGGCGGCCTGGTGGCGCTCGCCGTGGCGCTGCGCGGCCGGGCCAGGCTTGCAAGCCTTACGGTCATCGAGGCGCCGGCTGTGATGATGCTGGACGGAAGCGGGGAAACGCAGCACATCCGCGCCTTCGGCGAGATGACGAGCACCTATTTCGCCGCTTTCAGGGACGGCAAGGCCGATGCGATCGAAACGCTGATCGACTTTTTCGCCGGCGCCGGCACCTTTGCCTCGTGGCCGCCGCGGGTTCGCGCCTATGCCGTGGCGACGACGCCGGTAAACATTCTCGATTGGGAAACCGCGTTTGATTATCCGCTGACGATGGAAGTGCTTGCGCAAGTCGAGGTTCCGACGCTGGTCATCAAAGGCGGGGAAAGTCACCCTGCCATGCAACGCGTCAACGAGATCCTCAGCGAGCGCATGACCCAGGCGACGCTCGCCACCATCGAAGGCGCGGCACATTTCATGATCGCCACCCATGCGGACGAGGTGGCCCGATTGGTCGCTCAGCATGCCCACCGTGCGGAAGCGGCGCCGGCGGCCGATGTCGGCGGCGGATTCGGTCGGCAGGCAACCGGGGTCATGGGCGGGTAATCCAGGGAATTGAAGGAACCTCGGCCGGGATATCGCCGGTGAAGGGATT
>JBAUUA010000949.1:0-2882 GCA_049582465.1 Bradyrhizobium sp.
GGTATTGGGTGTCTGAGACATGGCGTGCTCCTTGTCTTTGGCGCCCCTTGCCAGCTTCGCTTGCTGGCGGGGCAGGAGCACGGCCGGACCATCCCATTACCGGACATCCCGCTACTTAAAATGGACAGCAAGACGGGATAGCGAGCGACATCAGTCAAAGATACGGCAGCAGAAGCCGCGTGGCCGCGTCTCGCAATTGGGTCCATCGGGGCCGGGAGGCGAGTTCGTCCGGGCTGAGCTTGCGGCCTTGTGAAATTTTCTGCTCGATCAGAGCATCAACATTCGCAGTCACCGCGCTATCGTAACATTCCAGGTCGAACTCGAAATTGAGCCGTAAGCTCCGCGTGTCCCAGTTCGAGCTTCCGATTAAGCACCATTGCCCGTCCACCGTCATCAGCTTGGCATGGTTGAAAGGCGATGGTGTGAAATAGACAGTGGCGAGCACATCCTTGAAAAAGCGCAGATGCGCCAGCATCGCCCAATCCATGAAGAAGTAGTCGCATCGCTGCGGAATCAGAATCTCGAGGGAAACCCCGCGCAGACCTGCCTGTGCGATGGCGAACTGGAGACGCTGGTCAGGAAGAAAATAGGGTGTGACGATACGAACCCTATTTTGTGCCTGGGCAAGGGCCGCGCCGAGGATCGCCTCCAGCTTGTACATATCCGCATCCGGTCCCGAATGGATGCCCCGGGCGGCGACCGATCCTACGGAGTCGATAGGGGGCCACCAAGCATCCTTGTCCAGCACCTCATCCGTCGTAAACGACCAGTCACGCGCAAAGGTGTCCATGAGCTGTCGAGTAACCGGCCCCTCCACCCGGACCTGCACACCGTCGACATAGTCTTTCGGTGCGCGCCGGCGTGAGTGGTCCGCGCCGATGTTCAATCCGCCGGTGAATCCCACCGTTCCGTCGACGATCAGGAGCTTCTTATGGTTGCGCATATTGAGGAAAGGCATGCGCCAGGGCACCCAAGTGTGGAGGAAACGAGCGGTAGGGATCCCGGCTGCTTCCAGATCGCGCAGCGGTGATGATAGAATATAGCCGCTGCCGATGCCGTCGATTAGCACTCGCACCTCAACGCCGCGCTTGTGTGCGTCGATCAGTGCACCGATGAAGGAGCGTCCGACCGAGTCATCGCGGAAGATGTAAGAGCCGAGTGCGACGCTGTGACGAGCATTGCGGATGGCGGCCAGCATCGACGGATATGCTTCATCGCCGCCCCGTAAGACCGAAACGGCATTGCCGGCGATCAGCGGGCTTCCGGTTACGCGCTGGGCGATGGCGGAAAGGGCGGCGATGTTCGGCGGCACCGGCGGCCATGCATCGGGACCGGTAGCGCTTCCACGCTCGTGCTCGAGCTTCGCAAAATGCAAGGCCCTGCGCGTTACGCGATTGATGCCAAAGACGAAATAGAGTAGCGCGCCGAAAACCGGAGACAACCAGGCGACCGCGGTCCAGCCCAACGCGGCGCGGACGTCGCTCTTCGTCAGCAGCACGTGGACCGTTACGGTGCTCGCGAGGAGCACATAGATCACTATAAGCAGAAACTGCATCAATCGGATGCCCGTTTGATGGCCACTCGGCAGTATGCCAGCTCGGTGTGCCGGTTGCCCAAACCCTCGCTAGAGATGGGCAACGTATGATATTCTAGCGCCGGCCTTGGCAGGTGTCGCGTATGCGGATGGATTCTTTCGTCTCTGACGGCGTTGAATCGCTCGTCCGTCTCACTAAATATCGTGCGGATTTCTCCTTTTCGAGCGACTACAGTCTTGGCGTCAGTGGGGCGCCGCGGCACAACGCGACTTCGAGTGTCATTCGGGAGACTGGGATATTTTGGCACTGAAGAACGCCACCCGGAGATAGAACCTTGAAAGTTATAAGCTGGAACTTGTTGCGTTTGACTGGCGCGGGGGTAGAGGATGTAGCCGCTCTCGTCGAACGACATCATCCCGACCTTCTCTTCTTGCAGGAAGCGATCGAGGAAATGGCGCATCTGCCGGCCCTGGTCGGCGGATACTTTTTCCGCGAACCACTGGAAGGCCGCATTTACGGTCTGGCTGTGTGGAGCCCGGATCCATTGCTGCGGCCCTATGCGCTACGCCTGCCGGTTTCGCAGGTGCCCGGTCGCGTGCCGCCTCGCGTCGCGCAAATCGTGCAGGTAGGTGACGTGACTTTCGCCAACGTGCATCTTTCGCACGGCCAATTCCTGAACCGGTGGCAACTAATGCACATCGCAAATGCCCTCGACGGTCCAGCGGCCATTGTGGGCGACTACAATGCGGTCGGGCCGATCAAGCTTGCCGGTTTCAAGGATATCGGGCCGCGCCAATCCACACACAGTCCGAATGACATCATTTCCTTCCGCCTCGATCGTTGCATGGCGCGAGGTTTGCGCTGTTCCTATGCTCGGGTGCTGGCGCGCGGGTCTTCCGACCATCATCCGATCTTGCTCAAGCTACATACCTTGCCGGGCGTTCAGGTCTCGGACGGACCCGTCACGGCACACGTTCGGCGCCCCATGCTGCGCGTCAGCGTGGAAAGATGGCTTCGGGTGGCACGCGAAGCACCCGCCCGCATTCGCATGAGGCAGACGTTTTTGGAGGCGCTCGATCTGACATTGCGGAAAGCGAAGCGCGGTAAGCGTCCCGGCCCTGCGAGCAATGACATTATGGCGCGGCAGCGCATTGATGATCGCGCTCGAAGCAGACATCACAAAGTAGACCAATAACTCCGGCCGGTCGCAGCCGACCTTCCGCGTATCAGATGTTGTGGAACCTACTACCCGACGCTGAGTGTCGCAAAGCATCCACCCAAAGGCGACGGATGACGAGGGTTAGTCCCCGCCGAGGTCCGAGTCTGACCCGAACCAGGACATCGACC
>JBAUUA010000950.1:0-3390 GCA_049582465.1 Bradyrhizobium sp.
GCTTCCTTGTTGCCGAGCACGATGCCGAACACGAACACCGCCATGAAGCCCGAGGCCTGCAGACCGTCGGCGGCAAAATAGGCGCCGATCACGGCGACCAGCGTCACCACCGGCGCATATTCGGCAAGGAACGCCCAGCGTTCATGCGCGATGAGCAGCGCGGCGAGATATCCAAGCATGATACCGGCGACAATGCCGACGGCGGACTGCTTGAACAGGTCCGCTATCGACGTCATCAAGGAGAACTCGCCGGTCCCCATCGCTACCGCCAGCACGCTGAAGGTGACGATGGCGCCCATGGCGTCGTTGAACGCCGACTCGCTCATCACGGTTTGCGCGACCCGGTCGCGAATGTGAATCTGCCGGAAGATCGGCACCAGCGTCGCCGGATCGGTCGAGGCCAGCGTCGCACCCAAGAGCAGTGCGACGATCCAGGGAACGCCGAACACATAATAGGCGGCAAGGCCGGTGATCCCCGCCGTAATCAGGACGCCGACCGTGGCGATGATGACGATGGTGATCCAGACCTGCTTCAGGACGTGGAAGCGCAAGGAGGCGCCGCCGTCGAAGAGGATATAGCTGGCGCCGAACAAAAGGATGATCTGGTTCAGCGCCGAATCTGCCTTGATATCGATCAAGCCCAGCGCTTCCGGACCGATGGTCATGCCGACGACCAGGAACACCGCGACGTCGGGAATCCTGATCTTCTGCGCCAACAGACCGGTGAGGGTGCCGATCGCAAGGATGAGCCCGCACGACAGCAGCGTGTGCTTGGCGATTTCAAGTGAGGCCGATGCTTCCAACTCGTTTCGTCTCCCCGCGGATCAAATAGTGGGGCGCGCGCCGATGGCGCGGACCAGAATTGGCGGGGACGCTGCCCGACGCGCCGCGAAATGGCAAGACCGTGGTGTCTTCGACCAAGGGCTGACGACAAGAGCCTTGTGCATCGGTGGTTCGCCATTTGCGGGCCGATGGCAGCCATCTATCCGCCGAGGGACACGCTTTTCTTGCCGCCTGGCTGCTCCCCGCCATCATCGCCGCGCCCGGGCATTGACTTGGCGGCGCGCAGTCGCACGACCAGCGGCTTGAGCAGTTGCGGCGACAGATAGATCGGAAATTGCGACAGCGCGAAATACAGCCACGTCGTCCCCGGCAACACGCCGTCGGTGGCGGCCACCATCAGGCCCATGTTGCGCTGGGACACCAAGAGGCCGAGCGCCAGCGCGCGCTCGCGGCCGATCATTCGGAAGACCAACGTGGTGACGCCGACCAGGGCGAAGAACACCGCGAAGGCAAGCATCGTCAATTCAAACGTCTTGAACGGATCGGCCCAAAGCCCGCCGATCACGTTGCCCATCACGGCGGCGACGAACACGAACAGGACCAGGATATTGAGCCCGTCGATCGGCCTCCTGTGGCGCGCGATGGCGGCGCCACCCACGCTGCGGCGGATCGCGCCCGCGACCAACAGCGATCCCGCGAGGATTGCGATCAGCTTCAGCCCGAGCTCGAGCGGCGAGAGCGTCAGCGCGGTGCCGAAGAATGCGTAGGCAAACAACGGCGCCGTGAACGGCACCAGCGCCGTGCTGGTGACCAGCGTGATCAGCGCCAAGGTCGAGTCCAGCCCCATCACCGCGGCCAGCGCCGGCGCCGCCATCATCGGCGATGCCACCGCCTGCAGCATCAGCGCCAGGAAGAGGTCCGGCGAATGCGCATCGAGGCCGGCCACGAGGCAGGCTGCGCCTGAAATCAGGGGCACGCCGAGCATGGTCCAGGCCGTCGCCGCCACGACGATGCCCGGCCGCCGCAGCAGATCGCGCAACGCGCCGATGTCGACGCGCATGAAGGAGATGCAGAGCAGCAGAAAGATCGCCTCAGTGACAAAGGGTTTCAACAGCTCGCCGGCCGGCGGCACCGCGACGCCGATGAATACCAGCGCAGCGATCGCGCGGGTGCCCTGGCCGCCGAGCCATGCCAGCCCCTGCACGGGAATGGCTGCAACACTTTGCAAAGGGGAGGGCATGTGGCGCTCGATCGAGGCCACATCGAAGGATTGGCCGGGAGATTGAGTTTGCGGGAGGGCAACCATGCGACAGCAGTGCCGCGGGACGAAGTAAACTCTCGTTACCGTCTGTTTCCTGCCCGACGAGGCTCAAGCTCCAACCCTCATCGGGCCATCCGGGCCGATCGATGCATCGCGCAGAGTGCTCTCCGATCCGGACAGTGCGGCCCGGAAACAGGACCGAGCCGGCATTGTTTGGCTATTGCATTGACAGGTACCTTGCAATAGTAAGTACCTTGTTATATGTTTCCACCAACACCCACTGCCGCATGGCTTCGATGACCGAGTCGATCCAGATCCAACTCAAGAAAGGCGCGCTCGAACTGTGCGTGCTGGCGCTTTTGGCGCGGCGGGAAAGCTACGCCTATGAGATCGCCAGCACGCTGGCTGACGCCGTCGGCATGGGGGAGGGGACGATCTATCCGCTGATGCGGCGCATGCAGAACGACGGGCTGGTCGATACCCGCCTGGTCGAGTCGAACAGCGGCCCGCCGCGAAAATACTATCGCCTGACCTCGACGGGCCGCGCGGCTTTCGTGGCGCAGAAGCGCGAGTGGCGGGCGTTCATGGATTCGGTCGATACGTTGCTGGGAGAAAGCTGATGAACCGCGACGCCTTCCTGTGCAGCCTCGGCGACGGTCTCGAGGGGCTTCCACCCGACGAGGTCGACGACGTCCTCGCCGATTACGTCGCCTATTTCGACGAAGCCCGTGCTTCCGGGCGAAGCGAGGAGGAAGTGGCGGCAGCCCTCGGGGACCCTTCGCGGCTGGCGCGGGAATTGCGCGCCGAAAGCGGGCTGCGCCGCTGGGAAAACCACCGCAGCCTCGGCAATTCGGCCGCCGTGTTGCTGGCGATTGGCGGCCTGGCGGCGGTCGATATCCTGTTCCTGCTGCCGCTATTGTTCGCGGTGATGCTGGCCATGTTCGTCATGGGCCTCGTCATCTTCGTGCTCGGGATCGTCGGCATCGGATTGTTGCTGAGCCTGTTCAAGGTCGGACATTTCGCCTCGATCGCCGCCATGGTGCTGCGTGTCTGCGCGGGCATCGGGCTGATCGCCGGCAGCATGGGCTGCGTCGCGCTGCTTGCGCTGGCGCTGAACGGCGCGGTGAAGATGCTCGGGAATTATGCGCGGCTGCATTACCGCCTGCTCAAGCCGGAACAGCGTGCCGCCTGAGGAGGACGGGAAGGATGTACAAAATGCTGCTCGTCGCGGCCGGCCTGCTCATCGCGGCATCGATCGTCCCGCTTGCCGTGATCGCGTTCGACGCCCCCGTCTCGCCGCCGCCGATGGCCTCGATGGCGGAATCTCTCAAGCGGATCGATTCCCG
>JBAUUA010000951.1:0-4627 GCA_049582465.1 Bradyrhizobium sp.
GCGACACCGGGCAGAACGGAATCCCCGCATAGAGCGCGCCGAATGCGATCAAGGCATGGTCGATCGAATTCCCGGACAGGATCACGACCGGCTTCTCGGCGGAAAGGCCGCGCGCCAACAGGCCGGAAGCGATATGGCGGCTCGAGGTCAATAATTCCGCGTAGGTGATCTGCCGCCAGCCGCGGCCGCCGTCGCGCTCCGCCATGAAGATGCGGTCCGGCGCCGTTTGCGCCCAATGGTGCAGGCGGTCGGTGAGCCGCTGCGGATAGTCGCCGAGCGGCATTTTCGGCCGCAGATAGATGGTGCCGTCATCGCCGCGCTCGATTCCGACCGCGGGATCGTTGAACGAGATCGCGCGCAGCGGCGCATCGTTGCGCGCTTTCGGCTTCGGCATGGAAGTGGTGGGTTGCGCGCTCATGTCAGGTCGGCTTCACCTTGGCGGTCTTGCGGTCGAGGAACGCGCGGATCCGCAGTTTCGCTTCCTTGTCGCTCTGCGCCACCGTCGCCATCAGCGATTCCATCAGGAGGCCGGTTTGCGGATTGGCCTCCGCGATCATCGGCAGCGCCTGCAGCACGGCGAAATTGGTCAGCGGTGCGTTGCTCGCCACCTTCACGGCGAGCTCCATCGCCTTGTTATAGGCGTTGCCCTCCTCGGTAAGGTATTGCGAAAAGCCGTAGGACGCACCCTCGGTCGCGGAATAAACCCGCCCGGTCAGCATCATGTCGGTCATCCTGGCGACGCCGATCAGCCGCGGCAGCCGCACCGAGCCGCCGCCGCCGACGAAAATACCGCGCTGGCCCTCGGGCAGCGCGAAATAGGCACTGGGCTCGGCGACGCGGATATGGGCGGCGCAGGCAAGCTCAAGGCCGCCGCCGATCACCGCGCCCTTCAGCGCGGCGATGACGGGCACGCGGCAATACTGCACCCTGTCGAACACCCGGTGCCACATCTGCGAATGCCGCAGGCCGTCGGTGGCATCCTGCTCGGTCAGTTCCGACAGATCCAGACCCGACGAGAAATGATCGCCGATGCCATGAATGACTACGGCGCCGATGCCGTCAGGCAGATGCGAGAAACAGTCCTGGATCGCGAGGATGATGCCATCGTTCAGCGCGTTGCGCTTGGCCGGCCGGTTGAGCCCGACGCTCAGCACCGGACCCGTGACCTCGATCTTGAGCAGCGCGGATCGGTCCGCGGCAGCGGCGGTGGCGGCGTTTCCCATGGGATCTATTACGTCCTGTTCAGAATAGTTATGTTTTATAACGAATGGAGGGGGAGTCAATATGGCACTCTCGGCCGTCCGCGCCGCCGTCATTGCGAGCCAACGGGTCGCGCGGATGCGCGCCCGATGACAGGCTCAGCGAAGCAATCCAGCTTTGCGGCCCTGAACTGGCAAGCTGGATTGCTTCGTCGCTTTCGCTCCTCGCAATGACGGCGGGAGGCCGGTCACAGCACCTGGTGCACGTCGAGCTCGACACGATCCGGATACCGGGCGCCGACGCCGACAAACAGGTTTTCCATCAGCCAGCGATAGTTTTGCGCTCCCGTTTCAAATCTCGGCACCGAGCGGAAATAGATCAGCGCGGGATCGACGGTCTCGCCCTTGGCGATCCGGTCCAGGAGCTCTTTGGGGCCGAAACGGATGCCGATGTTCTCGATGTAGATGACGGCGCCGTCATCCATTTCGAAGGCGTATTTGGCCTCCAGTTCGGTAAAGCCGTTCGGGCGGATGGTCTGGAAATCCGCACCGACCGGGAAGATCGTGCCCTTGATGCCGGGCCCACGAACTTCGCCGCCGAGGACCGCGATCACCCGCCTCACGCCGTAGCCGAGATCGCCGGCCACGATCGGCGTGCCCACCTTGATGGCGAGGCTGAAGACATATTTTGTCTTGAGCATCGGGGCCATGGGCCGTCCCTCCCTAATGCATCATGCGTTGCGGCAGCCAGGTCGCCAGCAAGGGAAAGGCGATCAGGATCACGAGACGGACGAGGTCGGTCGCCACGAACGGGATCACGCCCTTGAAGATGGTGGCAAAGGACACGTCCTTGACCACGCTCTTGATGACGAAGACGTTCATGCCGACCGGCGGATGGATCAGGCCGAGTTCCACCGTCATCACGATGATCACGCCGAACCAGATCGGGTCGAAGCCGAGATGGGAGATCACCGGGAAGATGATCGGCACCGTCAGGATGATCATCGCCATCGCATCCATCAGGCAGCCCAGCACCAGGTACATCAGCATGATCAGCGCCAGCACGCCGTAGCTGCCGAGCCCGAGGCCGGTGAGGAATTCCGTGACCTTTTGCGGGGTCTGCGTCACCGTCAGGAAATAGCCGAAGATCAAGGCGCCGATCAGCACGGTGAAGACGGCCGCCGCGGTGCGGGTCGCCTGCAGCAGCGAGGCCAGGATCTTCTCCTTGTCGAGCCGGCCGGTGACCACGCCGATGATGAACGCGCCGGTCGCGCCGACGCCGCCGGCTTCCGTCGGGGTGAAGCGCGGCAGGAACGGCAGGCCGTAGAGCCCGCCGAACACGAACACGAACAACAGCACCGGCGCCCAGATATCCTTCAAGCCCGCAAAACGCTCGCGCCAGGTGGTGGTGGTGCCCTTCGGCAGGAAGCCGGGGCGGAAATAGCCGATCAGCGCGATGGTGATCATGTACATGGTCATCGCCAAAAGGCCCGGAATGATGCCGGCGATGAACAGCTTGCCGATGTCCTGCTCGGTGATGATGCCGTAGACCGCGAGCACGGTCGAGGGCGGCAGCATGGCACCGAGCGTGCCGCCGGCCGCGATCACGCCGGTGGCGAAGGATTGCGGGTAACCGAAGCGGCGCATTTCCGGATAGGCCACCGCCGAGAATGTCGCGGCGGTCGCCACCGACGAGCCACAGATCGCGGCGAAGCCGCCGCAGGCCGCGACGGTGGCGATGCCGAGCCCGCCGCGCAGATGCCCGACAAACCCGTTGGCGGCGCGGAACAGGTCGCGGCTCATGCCGGAATTGCTGACGAAGGTGCCCATCGGCAGGAACATCGGAATCACGCCGAACGTATAGTCGGTGACCGTGCGCATCGAGGTCTGGCCGACCAGTTTCAGCGCCGGCGTGCCGCCGACCAGATAACCGAATCCGGAGACGCCGACGAGGCCCATCGCCATGCCGACCGGCACGCGCAGCAGCATCAGCGCAAACAGCGCGACGAATCCCAGCACGGCGACGGCATCGGTACTCATCGTTACTCCGTGCCCTTGAGCTTGGGGTCGTGCATCTCTTCGGGGTGAAAAATCAGCCGGTAGGTGCGGATCGCGATCAACAGCACGGCGGAGACGTCGCCGGCCCAGGCGACCGCGAAGAACGGCCAGGTCGGCATATGCATGTCGAAGGTGAGGACGTGATCGTTATAGGTGCCGCGCACCTTGTCGAACAGCGTCCAGGTCTGCACGGTGACGACGAACAACAGCACCAGCGTCGCAAACACGTCGATCAGGCGCTGGTATTTCGGTCCGACATTGGCCCAGACCAGATCGACCGTGATGTGGGTGCCGCGGTAGCTGGTTGCGGCGATGCCCCAGAAGATCAGGATGCCCAGCATGAGACGCCCGATATCGAAGGAATCGGGAATCGAATAGTTGAAGATATTACGCAGCAGCACCGAGATGAAGATGTTGGCGGCGACGAGGCCGACGAATCCGGCCGCGATCCATTCGATCGTATCGATGAAACGATCCATCGACGCGCGCTTCATATCCGCTCCACACGGTCAGGGATTTCAGGAGAAAACGGCGGCGGGAATATCCCGCCGCCGCAACGAAATATTGGTCAGCCTGTTATTGCGCCAGGGCGTTGTACTTGGCGAGCGAGGCCTTGAGATCGGCAAGTGCTGCGTCCGGATCGGCGCCGGTCTTCTTGACGCCCTCGGCCCAGGTCTTGACCAGCGGCTCGGACGCCTTCTTCCACAGCGCGGTCTGGTCCGCCGTCAGCTTGTAGACTTCGTGGCCTTCCTCGGCCTTCACCTTGTCGATGCCGGCGTCCTCAAACTTGCCCCAGGGCTCGCCGACGCGGCCGGCGGCTTCGGTATTGCAGTTGTCGTCGATCGCCTTCTTCTGGCGGTCGGACATCTGGTTGTAGACGTCCTTGTTCATCACGAAGGCGAAGGTCGTGACATAGAGCGGCGCGTCCATGTGGTATTTCGTCACCTTGTCGATGCCGAACAGCACCAGCGATCCCCATGGGAAGGTGACGGCGTCGGCGACGCCGCGCTCGATGATGTCGCGGACTTCCGGCGCCGAGGACTGCACATTGGTGCCGCCGAGCAGCGTCACGAAATTCGCAATCGTCGCGTCGGCCGGGCGGATCTTCATGCCCTTGATGTCGTCCGGCACCACGATCTTCTTGGCCTTGGAGTGGAACGAGGACGGCGAGTGGATGAAGGCCAGGCAGAACTTGACGTCCTTCATCTCCTTCTCGGCATATTTGCGGTACCAGGCATCGAGCCCCATCGAGCCGCCCTTGGCGCTCGACATCAGGAACGGCAGCTCGCCGGCGCCGATGATCGGGAAGCGGCCGGGCTGATAACCGGGATTGATGTAGGTGACGTCGGCGATGCCGTCGCGCGCCATGT
>JBAUUA010000952.1:0-5889 GCA_049582465.1 Bradyrhizobium sp.
GCGATCGGAACCAGCGCCGCGCCGAAGAAGCCCTGCATCAGGCGGAACGCGACGATCTCGAACAGCGACTGGGCGATGCCGCACAGCACCGATGCCAGCACGAAGCCGCCGATCGCCACCATCAGCACGCGCTGGCGGCCGAACCTGTTGGCGAGAAAGCCCGACGGTGGCGTCATGATGGCGGCAGCCACGATATAGGAGGTCAGCACCCAGTTGATCTGGTCGGCGCTCGCTGACACGCTGCCCTGTATGTAGGGCAGCGCGACATTGGCGATCGTCGTGTCCAGCGCCTGCATGATGACGGCGAGGATGATACAGGCCGTGATCGCGGGGCGGTTGATCGCCTGCGGGGCTGTAGCCTCGTCACTCATGAGCCGCACTCGGCGTGCTGAACCATCCCGTCAGGAAATTGGGAAGGCCGCGCTCGTGGCCGGTATTGACACTGAGCTCGACGCTCATGCCGACGCGCAGCTGCGGCTTGCCGGGCGAATTGGCGACGCTGACCCGCATCGGAATCCGCTGCACCACCTTGACCCAGTTGCCGCTGGTGTTCTCCGCCGGCAGCAGTGAGAAGCTCGACGCCGATGCCGGGCTGATGCTGTCGACCGTGCCGGTCCATTGCTGTCCGGGATAGGTGTCGACCTCCACGGTGGCCTTTTGTCCCGGCCGGACATAGGTCAGCTCGGTCTCTTTGGGGCTGGCCTGGATCCAGACGTGGTCGCTCGAGACGATGTTGAAGGCGGTCGCCGAGGCGGCGAGATACTGGCCGGGCTGCAACGACGGCACGTTGGTCACGATGCCTGCGAAGGGGGCGTGGACGACCGTATGGGCGAGCTGGCGGGCGGCCTCGTCGCGCGCGGCCACTGCGTCCTTGTATTTGGGATGATCTTCGATCGGGGCGTCTGGGTTCCCGTTCAGATTGGCGGCGAGGCCGGCGAGTTGCTGCTGCAGCGAGGCCAGCTTCTGCTGCGAGCTCTGCAGCGTATTCTTGGCGGCGTCGTAGGTGGCCTTCGGCGTGAAATTGTTGGCGATCAGCTGCTCCTGGCGCTGGAAGTTGACCATGTTGAAGTCGACGTCCTTCTGCGCCTGATCGATTTGGGCCTGCATGTTGCGGTAACTGGCCTGCAGCGCGCGGAGATCGTCGCCCGTGCTGGCGAGCTGCGCATTGGCGCGGTCCAGCGCGAGCTGGAACTGCAGCGGATCGAGCTTGAAGAGGACTTCGCCCTTCGTGACCTTCTGGTTGTCGTGGACGTCGACCTCGCGGACGAGTCCGGAAACATCGGTCGACACGCCGACCATGTCGGCCTGGACGTAAGCGTTGTCGGTCGACATGACGGCGCCGCCGGTGACGTAGAAATAGCCACCGAGGACAAGGGCAAGCGGCAGCAGCGCGAACAGCAGCGGCCGCCGCAGGGAATTCGTGGTTACCCGGCGACCACCCGGGCGATCGCTGCCGCGCGGCGGTTGCGGAGGCACCGGTTCGGACTTGCGATCCTGCGGCTGCCGCTGCTTTGTCTCGGTCTTGTCGGTCTCTCCGGTTTCGCTTCGGCCGCCGGGCGGCGAGGGCACCCGCTCCAGCCGGCGAATGTTGGCGTCGGTCACGCGCGCGGTCGCGCGCTCGGCATCGTTCGGCTTAACCATGGTTCGCTCTCTTCTGTTCCGCAACCGGCGAATCGCATGGGTCCGTCAGATTTGCTTTCAGGATTCGTAAGGTCTTCAACAGGCACTGCCGGTCGGCCTCTTCCGTGCCGGCCAGCGCCTCACGGCGCGTGATATCTCCCAGTTTCCGAAGCTGCGTCAGCTTGGGCCGCGCGGCGTCGGTCAGATGAAGAAGCCAGATCCGGCGGTCCGAAGGATGTGGTAGGCGCTCGATCAGGCCGAGTATTTCCAGCTTGTCGACGATCCGGCCAAGCGTGATCGCCTCGATATCGAGCAGTTCCGCCAGTTTGCCCTGGTGAATGCCCTCGTTCTGGGCAAGGTGCGCCAGCACCTGCCACTGCGACCGCGTCAGGCCGGTGCCCCTCGCGTTCTGCTCGAACCGCCGCCTGAGAAGCCGGGCCACGTCGTGCAGCAGGAAGCCGAGCGTGGGTGAATGGTCTTCCATAGTAACCTCATAATAAGCAAGCTTATGATAAGCTTCCTCTTGAATGCCGCAAGGGGATCCGCTGCCGGCGGGCTTCATGCCAGCCCAGACGTTTCGGCATGCCGGGAAATGGAACCGGGCCGGATTCGCGTGGCGGGATTGCGAAGAAAAAGGCCCGCCGTCAGGCGGGCCTTTCGAGGTGGCAAGAATAACTATGCTGAATCACGGTATTGCGACGCCGTAATAATCATTCACGGCGCGGGCGCGCGCGGGATCGTTCCAGTTCCAGGTATTGTCGTTGCCGTATTTCGGCGCGCCCTTGAGCTGGGATTCGGTAATGCCGGTGCGATAGCCGCCGAGACTGGTATCGTATTTCAGCGATTGCCAGGGCAGCGGGTAATGGTCGTCGCCGATGCCGAGAAAGCCGCCGAAGCTCAGGACGGCGTAGGAAACCCGGCCGCTCTTCTTGTCGATCATGACGCGTTCGATCGATCCGATCTTGGTATCGTTGGCGCCATACACGGCCGTGCCTTCCACCTTGTCGCTGCCGATCAGGGAACCTGTTTCTCTCGTTTCCGTAGCCATTGTGCCTCTCCTTGGTTGAAGAACGGGCAACAGGCGGGCTAAGGAATTGTTCCTGCACGCAAGCTCGTCGGCGATTGCGGGCTGGTCGGCTCCAGGAGAGCGGGAACACAATGTCGAAGACCCTTTTCGATTTGAGGAAGACAACACGATGAGCCCGCTCATCACAGCGCTGCTTCTCTTCGCTGCATTTGTGGTCCTCGGGCTGATTGCGAAAGTCGCGATCGGGATGTGGATGAAGCGGCAGTAACCGCGGGGAACACGGCATGTGACAGGAACTATCGCCGTCGCCGGCGATTGGACTCCCAGAGGAAACAAGTCAGGGAGATCAGATGCAGGAAACTCGTGCAAGCAATGACGTTCGTTCGCAGCGGATCCGGCGTGGCCCACTGATGGTAACGATGGCCGTTGCCGCGTTCGGTGTGCTCGCCATGCTGATCGTGGATCACGGCCCCTGGAGCCGTCCTCACGTGCAGACCGCCGAAGTCGCGGCTTACAGGACGACCGGCGAGGCGGCGCGTGCTGTCGGCGCGTCGGTAACACCGACGGCGCCCAAGGCTGCGATCGAGCCCGCCGCCCCCGGGCCCAAGACCCAGCCGAACAATCCGGTCATGCCTTAGGCGTCTTCAGCGGATGCTGACAAACTTGCCCCATACCGCCGCAAGACCAGCGCCGGTCAGGACATAGACCGGATTGTCGCAGAACATGCCGCCATATCGGCATACATCCGTACTGAAGCTGCCGATCTCATGTTGGCCCGCGGCGTAGAACACCACGGACGCGATAAACATCACCCCAGCCGCAAAATACATCGGACGCCCTCCGCGTCGGGATCAAGCTGCAGGTGGGACAATTGGTCGCGAAGCAATTGCCGCACTGCCGAACGTGTATGCTTCGATTGTTCCCCGAAACGTCTTTGACTTCGGTTAGGAAAAACCGCGCGATTTTCAGACAATTTTCGTAAATTGAATTCCGCTAATCGCGTGCCGGTTCCGCGCGAGCCGGATGCGAGCCGGCGCGCTGCGGCAGCACGAGAAGACAGCCCAGGATGAAGATCGCGAGAATTGCCGAGGCTAGCGGGCGGCTCAGCGCAAGGCCGCCATCATGGACCGGCTTGTCGAGGAAATCGCCGACGGTTGCGCCCAGCGGCCGGGTCAGAATGAAGGCCGCCCAGAACAGCGTAACCCGCGAGATGTTGGTCCAGTAATAGGCGGCGGCGACGATCGCCAATGCGGTGCCGAACACCACCGCGCCGCCCTCATAGCCGAGGCCGGTGGAATCGGCCATCCAGTCGCCGAGGGCGGTGCCGAGCGTTTGCGAGAAGGTGATGGCCGCCCAGTAGAACACTTCCACCTTCGGCGTGCTGACGGTCTCCACCGAGATCGAGCCCGATGACCAATACCAAAGGCCGAGTGTGACCAGCAGCAATGCCAAGAGCAGCGTGGAGCCGCCGGTGTAGCCGATACCCAGCGACCGGTCGGCGAAATCCGCCATGGTCGTGCCGAAGGTGGTCGAGGCGATGATGGTCGCCCAGTAGAGGAACGGATGAAACTTTTTCGCGATGATCTGCAGGCTGACCAGCAACACCAGTGCCGCGAGAAACAGCGCCGTCCCGGCGAGGTAACCCCAGTTGAGTGTCATGGTGACGGTGTCGCCACCGGTTTCGCCCAATGTCGTCGCCGCGATCTTGATGATCCAGAAGACCAGCGTGACCTCGGGGACCTTGTTGAGGGAGTCCGGCATGTTTCTTTCGTGTCCCGCCTTACCGCGGGACAACTCCCGCTTGCCGGTTTCGTTCTGCGTTGCCGTAATGGTCGATTTGCGGCGAATCCGCATGGCCTGCGGCGGTAACGCAGAATTGCGATTATTCTGTCAGGTCGTTGCCAACCGAATCGCGCAACCAGTTTCCCTGCGCAATCAGTCCGCTATCATTTGGCTTTTTGGCCGTAGTTCAGCAGTCCGCCGACGCTCTTCGGCGGATGCGCCCGCAGCGCTTCCTCGTTCGGTTCGGTGCCCCAGCCGGGCCGGTCCGGCATGATCAGGCGGCCGTCCACGTACTCCGGCACATGGGTGAACAGTTCGTGATCCCAGGCCAGGCGGTCGATATCGGTCTCCATGATCCGCAAATTCGGCACCGCCGCGCTGAAATGCGCGTTCATCATGGTGCAGAGGTGACCGTAGAAATTATGCGGCGCGACGTTGACCTCGTGCGCCTCGGCGCTTGCCGCGATCTTCATCGATTGCCAGACGCCGTTCCAGGGCGTGTCGATGATCGCGACATCCATCGCCTGCTCGCGGAAATAGGGCAGGAATTCGCGCAAGCCCAACAGCGTCTCGCAGGACGAAATCGGGTGCGGGCTTTGCCGCCGGATATAACCGAGAGCTTCCGGATTGAAACTGTCGATCTCGATCCAGAACATGTCGAGGTCGGCGATCTCGCGAAGGATTTTCAGATAGCCTTCGGTCTTGGCGTTGAAATTGAGGTCGAGCAGAATATCGACGTCGGGTCCGGCGCCATCGCGGATGGCCTCGAGATGCATGCGCAGATCGCGCAATACCTTGCGTTCGACATTGATCTCGGGCTGGAACGGCGCGCCGAAGCCGGGCCGCCAGCCCATCGGCTTGCCTTCGTCATAGGCGAAGATGTTGGTTTTCAGCGCGGTGAATTTCTTTTCCCGCACCTCGCTGCCGATCGCCTTGACGCCGTCAAGGTCGGTGATCGCCGGCTTGTACCAGCCGGGATGGTTGATGCGCCAGGTGGCGCAGTGCGACCAGTAGACCCGGATCCGATCGCGGATCTTGCCGCCGAGCAACTCGTAGCAGGGAACTCCGAGCAGCTTTGCCTTGGCGTCGATCAGCGCGTTTTCGATCGCGCCGAGCGCCTGGGCGACAACGCCGCCGGCAGCTGGGCGGGTCGCGGCAAAAAGCTCCGCGTAAATCCGTTCATGCTGAAAGGCGTTCTGTCCAACCACCCGCGTCGCGAGACGCTGGATCGCGGCGCCGACGCCCGGGGAACCAAAACCTTCGTCGAACTCGCTCCAGCCGATGATGCCGCCCTCGGTGGTGATCTTGACGAAGTGGTAGTTTCTCCAGCCGGCGTCGCAGGCGAGCAGTTCGACGCTTCGGATCTTCGAGTCCTTGGTCATGGCCTTCCTTTTCTTGTTCTTCGCGCCGACCTGGGAGATTTGGCTCGACGGGCGCCACTGGAATGAACGATGAGAGAG
>JBAUUA010000953.1:0-5442 GCA_049582465.1 Bradyrhizobium sp.
GGCATGAAGGTCCGCGGCGGCTCGCGCGAGATGGACATGGTGCTGCAGACCGCGGGCGCGTCCGTGCTGTCGGTACCGTCGAACGAAATCTACGCGGCGATGCAGACCGGCGCCTGCGACGCCGGCATCACCTCCTCCACCAGCCTGATCTCGTTCCGGCTCGAGGAGGTCTCGAAGGCGCTGACCTCCGGCGCCGGCGCCTCGTACTGGTTCATGCTGGAACCGCTGATGATGTCGAAATCGATCTTCGACGGCCTGCCGAAGAAGCATCAGGACATCATTCTCGCGGTCGGCACCGAGCTCGAAGCCTTCGGCAAGAAGGGCGCGCAGGACGACGACATCGAGGTGGCCAAGGTCTATGAAAAGGCCGGCTGCAAGATCGCCAAGCTCGATATCGCCACCGTCGGCAAATGGCGCGATATCGCCCGTGATACGGCGTGGAAGGATTACGGCGCCAAGACCGCCACCGCAGCCAGCCTGTTGAAACTCGCCTCCGACGTCGCCGCATGATGCATGGTCCGGTCGGGGATCAGCCTGACCGTTCGGTAGCCGCCGCGAGCAACCCGCTCGTGGCGGCGGTCGAGCGCGGGCTTGACGTCTGCAATATCATCATCGTCGTTCTCGCGGCGCTGGCGCTGATCGCGGCCTGCGCCATCCTCAGCTACAGCGTGCTGAGCCGCGCGCTGTTCCACAGCGCCAACTACTGGCAGGACGAGGCGGCGGTGTTTCTCCTGGTCGGCGCGACCTTCATGACGGCGGCCTATGTGCAGGGCCAACGCGGCCATATCGGCATCGAGGCCTTCGTCGGCCTGCTGTCCCCGATGGCCAACCGTATCAGGCTGTGGCTGGTCGACCTCGCAAGCTTCCTGTTCTGCACCTTCTTCGCCTGGAAATCCTGGACGCTCACGCATGAAGCCTGGGCCGACGGCCAGGTCTCCAACTCGATGTGGTCGCCACCGCTCGCGATCCCCTATGGCCTGATGGCGATCGGCATGACGCTGTTGTGCGTGCAGATCTTGCTGCAGATCGTCATTCCCCTCACCGGTACGGCGCGCCGATGACCGTGGTTGGAATTGGCATCAGTTACGGGGTTGCAACCCTGGTCGCGATGTTCTCGGGCATGCCGATCGCATTCGCGCTGGGCGCGGTCGCGGTGGTGTTCATGGGCATCTACATGCCCGCGGCCTCGCTCGATACCGTCACGCAAAACGTTTACGAGGAAATGGCCTCGATCACGCTGTTGTCGATCCCGCTCTTCATCCTGAAGGGCGCGGCGATCGGCAAATCGCGGGCGGGTCAGGATCTGTATTCGGCGCTGCATGCCTGGCTGCATCGTGTGCCCGGCGGCCTCGGCGTCGCCAACGTGTTCGCCTGCGCGCTGTTCGCGGCGATGGCCGGCTCCTCGCCCGCCACCTGCTCGGCGATCGGCTCCGCCGGCATCCCCGAGATGCGCAAGCGCGGCTATTCCGGCGGTTTCGCCGCCGGCATCATTGCCGCCGGTGGCACGCTCGGCATTCTCCTGCCGCCGTCGATCACCATGATCCTGTTCGCGGTCGCCGCGGAAAAATCCCTGGGGAGACTGTTCCTCGCGGGCATCGGGCCGGGGCTGCTGCTGGTCACGCTGTTCGGCGTCTACGCGGTGATCCGCTTCCGCAAGGAATATGCCGCCGCCAGCGCGCTCTACGCCAAGACCGGCGCTTCCTCGGCGATCCTGCAGCGCGACGAGTTCACCATGGCCGAGCGCTTCAACGTGCTGCCGCGGGTGCTGCCGTTCGTGCTGCTGCTGACCGGCGTGATGATCGCGCTCTATGGCGGCTTTGCCACGCCATCGGAAACCGCGGGCCTCGGTGGCCTGCTGGCGCTGGCGCTGATCGCGCTGATCTACAGCGTCTGGCGGCCCTCGGATCTGGCGCCGATCCTGAAATCGACCATCCGCGAATCCACCATGCTGATGATGATCATCGGCATGTCGCTGCTCTATTCCTACGTGATGAGCTATCTGCACATCTCGCAATCGGTCGCGGAAGGAATCGTGGCCATGCAGCTGCCGCGCTGGGAATTGCTGGCGGCGATCCTGGTCATGGTGGTCATGCTCGGCTTCTTCCTGCCGCCGGTGTCGATCATCCTGATGACCGCGCCGATCATCCTGCCGCCGCTGCGCGCGGCAAATTTCGACATCATCTGGTTCGGCATCGTCATGACCATCGTCATGGAGATGGGACTCATTCACCCGCCGGTCGGCCTGAACATCTTCGTCATCCGCAACGTCGCGCCGGATATTCCGCTCAGCGAAGTCATCTGGGGCACGCTGCCATTCGTGCTGCTGATGATGCTGGCCGTCGTGGTGCTGTGCTTCGTGCCGGGGATTTCGACGGCACTGCCCGATCTGGTGATGGGGCCGGACGGGGGTCGGTGACGAAAGCATTTCGTAGGGTGGGCAAAGCGAAGCGTGCCCACCTTTTTCATTACGTCATCAGTGGTGGGCACGGCGCAAGAGCGCCTTTGCCCACCCTACAATTTACTTCGCCCTCTTCGCGTTCAACGCCGCGGCCACCCGGCTCACTGGCGGCCGCCCGATCAGTTTGCTGACCGTGTTCGTCGCCGCCACCAGTCTCGCCATATCGACCCCGGTCGCGATCCCCATGCCCTCGAGCATGTAGACCACGTCCTCGGTCGCGACATTGCCGGTGGCGCCGGGGGCGTAGGGGCAGCCGCCGAGGCCGCCGGCGGCGGAATCGATGACGCGGACGCCCTCCTCCATCCCGGCATAGAGATTGGCCAGCGCCTGGCCGTAGGTGTCGTGGAAATGCATCGCGAGTGCAGCGATCGGCACGGTGCCGGCCACCGCGCGCAAGAGAGCCTTGGCTTGCAGCGGCGTGCCGACGCCGATGGTGTCGCCGAGCGAGATTTCGTAGCAGCCGAGCTCCCACAGCATGTCCGCGACATTCGCGACCGCCGACGGCTTCACCTCGCCGTCGAAGGGGCATCCGAGCACGCAGGAGATATAGCCGCGCACCTTGACGCCGTCGGTCTTCGCGCGCGCCACCACCGGCTTGAAGCGGTCGAGGGATTCGGCGACGGAGCAATTGATATTGGCGCGCGAAAAGCCTTCCGACGCCGAGGCGAACACCGCGATCACCCTGGCGCCGGCGGCGCGCGCGGCCTCGTAGCCCTTTTCGTTGGGCACCAGCACATGGAATTCGCTGCCGGGGTGGTGGTCGATGCCGCGCAGCACCTGGTCCGAATCCACCATCTGCGGGATGGCCTTCGGCGACACGAAGGCGCCGACCTCAACGGTGTGCAGCCCCGCCCCGACAAGTGCTTCGATAAAGGCAATCCGGTCGGCGACGCTGACCGGCGTCTTCTCGTTCTGCAGGCCGTCGCGCGGGCCGACTTCGACGATGCGCACGGTTTCGCTCATGGCTCGCCTCACGCGGCTACCGGTTCGACCTCGGCGAGCTCGACGCCTTCGCCGACGATATCGCCGACCTTGCATTTTATCGCCTTCAAGACCCCCGCAAACGGCGCGCGCAAGGTCTGTTCCATCTTCATCACTTCGAGCGTGAGAATTGGCGCGCCCTTCTCCAGCGTCGCCCCGACCTCGGCCAATAGCGCCACCACGGTGCCGGGCAGCGGCGCCACGATCTTGTCCTCGCCGACCTGTTCTTCCGTCTCGCCGCCGAACGGATCGACCCAATGCAGGTCGAAGCGGCCGTTGCGCGTCCGCAGATAAAGCTCATGGCCTTCGACGACGGACACAACGTGGGATTTGATGCCGTGGAGCGTGAGGTCGAAACCGCCGGAGGCATTGGGGGCGGATTTGAAGGCCATTTCGCGTTCGCCGAGCGACAGCGTCGCCGGACCATTGCCGTATTGCAGGCTGACTTGGTGCTCGCCCCCGTGACTATCCCGGAACGTGAACAGCCGCTGCCGGCGGCCCACCGGCATCCAGCCGGAGGCCAGCCAGGGCGAGTGCGCCTCCGCGCGCGCTGCCCTGGCTTCTTCGCCGAGGATCGCGGCCACGGCCGCGCCGAATTCGCGATCGTGCGGCGCCGGCGCCGATGGCGTCAGGTTGGCCAGTTCGCGTTCGATGAAACCGGTGTCGATCGTGTTGGCGCGGACATCCCTGTGCGTCACCAGCGCCGACAGGAAGGGAATGTTGGTGACGATGCCGCGGACGTCGGCGTCCTCCAGCCCGCGATTGAGCCGGTCGATGGCTTCGTTCCGGGTCGGCGCCCACGCGATCACCTTGGCCAGCATGGCGTCGTAATGCGGTGAGACCGCATCGCCCTCACGATAGCCGGCATCGATGCGCAGGCCGTCCAGCGCCTCCGGCATCCGCCAAGTCTTTATCTTGCCGACCGACGGCATGAAATTCTTGTGCGGATTTTCCGCATAGACCCGCGCCTCGATGGCGTGGCCGTTCAATTTGATTTCATCCTGCCTCAGCGGCAGCTTTTCGCCGAAGGCGACCCGCAGCTGCCATTCGACGAGATCGATGCCGGTGATCAGTTCGGTCACGGGATGCTCGACCTGCAGGCGGGTGTTCATCTCGATGAAGAACACGTCCTTGCCGTCGGAAACGAATTCGATGGTGCCGGCGCCGACATAGTTGACCGCCGCGGCCGCCTTGCGCGCAGCGGCGCAGACCGCCTCGCGCTGGGCGGCGTCGAGCGTCGGCGACGGCGCTTCCTCGATCACCTTCTGGTGCCGCCGCTGCAGGGTGCATTCGCGCTCGAACAGCGACAGCAGATTGCCGTGGCTGTCGCCGATCACCTGCACCTCGATGTGGCGCGGGTTCAGGACGAATTTTTCGATCAGCATGCGATCGTCGCCGAAGGCAGCCTTGGCCTCGCGCTTGGCGCTCGTGATGGCTGCAGAGAGTTCGCCGGCCGACCGCACGATGCGCATGCCGCGCCCGCCGCCGCCGGCGGACGCCTTGACCAGCACGGGAAAGCCGATCTTGTCGGCGGCCTTCGAAAGCGTCGCCTCATCCTGGGCCTCGCCGTGATAGCCCGGCACCAGCGGCACGCCGGCCTGTTCCATCAGGAACTTCGAACCCGATTTCGAGCCCATCGCCGTCATCATGGCCGCGGTCGGACCGACGAATACAAGTCCGGCATCGAGGCAGGCCTGCGCGAATTCGGCGTTCTCCGACAGAAAGCCGTAGCCGGGATGCACGGCCTCGGCGCCGGTCTTCTTCGCCGCCTCGATCACGCGCTCGATGTTGAGATAGCTGTCGCGCGCCCGCGCCGGCCCGAGCAGCACGGCTTCGTCGGCCATCGCGACATGCATGGCGTCGCGGTCGGCCTCGGAATAGACCGCCACCGTGCGCAGCCCCATCGCGCGCGCGGCGCGGATGACACGGCAGGCAATCTCGCCGCGATTGGCGATCAGGAGGGTGCGAAACCGCCGGTAGAGTTTTGCGCGATCCATCATCAC
>JBAUUA010000954.1:0-3091 GCA_049582465.1 Bradyrhizobium sp.
TGGCTTCCATCAAAGGCAGGCCCATGAAATATAATTCGGTGTTGCTGACGGCAGCCTTCGTCATCTTTGTCTCTGCGGCGCACGCGGAGAGCAAGGTGGCGTCGTCCGTCTCTGCGCAAGAACTCAAGGCCAAGACGGACTATTGCAAGACCTGCCACGGCGTGTCGGCGCAAGGGTTTCGCGGCGCCTTTCCAATGCCGCGACTGGCGGGACAGCAACCCGAATACCTGAAGAATCAATTGCAGGCATTCATCGAACGCAGGCGCACGAACCCCGTGATGTTCAACGTGGCGCATGTTCTGAGCCCGCCGCTGCTGACGGCATTGTCAACTTATTTCCAGGAGCTGAATCCGAAACCGTTGGGAGGCGGTCCAAGGGAGCTCGCAGCCGCGGGGAAGAAAATCTACGAAGAAGGCGTCCCCAGCGCCGAGGTTCCTCCATGCGCTTCCTGTCACGGACCGGATGCCAAGGGTGCCGACGCGTTTCCCCGTCTGGCAGGCCAGCTTAATGATTACGTCTTCAGGAAACTGACGAACTGGGATAAGGAGCGCGGTCAGGACAAAGCCAATCCGGACACATCGGCCATCATGCAGCCAATCGCGCACAACCTGAACGAAGCGCAGATCAAGGCCGTCGCGGCGTATCTCAGCTATCTGGAATGAAACTTCCGGCGCACGACGCTGCGCGCGGGCACCCATGAACGCGAATTGCAACTCGCGGAGAGAACCGCGATGACTGTTTTCATGGTCTTCGTGTGCTTTACGACCGGCGAGGGGCAAGCGGCACAATGCCATCCCGCTTACCCAAAACAGTATGCCAGCGCAGACGAGTGCGAAGCGTTTTCGCAAAATGATCTTTACTTGAAGAGTTACCTAAAAGGCATCCACGAGCGGAAATACCAGATTGGTATGTCAGTCGACGTTCAGTGCATGAAGAAAATAGTGCCGGCTTCAGCGCCCGCCCACTAGCGAAATTTCCGACGTGCTGTCTTGTCTGCGCGTGCCGGGTCCGCAATCGACTATTGGAGCGGATCGCTATCCCATCCCGGTCTACGCGGCGTGCCCTCCAACCTCGCCGGGCGAACTGCGTGCAGCCGCCTGATGGTAACGTGCGACTTCATCCTTCGGATATTTTCTCATGAACGCGCTCAGTTCGCTCTCGGCAACCGCGAACGGTCCGTGGCGAAGCGCGGCGTAGACAACTTCCCATTCCAGGCTCAGTTCGCGATCCCTCGCGTCGCCCTCGCCGCGTTCACATCGCAACTCGTAGATATCGAACGCTTCGGCAAAGCCCTTCGGGCTGATGCGGTCGACGCGGCGGAAGACAAAGCCGGACGACGCGCGCTCCCGCAGCGCCGCGCTCACGAGTATCGACGTTCCATAATTCTTGTTGAGCCCTTCCAGCCGCGCGGCGAGGTTCACCGTGGCGCCGAGTGCGGTGTAGTTCATGCGGTCCTCGGAGCCGATATTGCCGACCACGGCTTCGCCGGTATGCAGGCCGATCCGCGTCCGGTAGGCCGGCCATCCCTCGCGCTCGAACTCGGCATTCAGGCGATCGTTGGCGCGCAGGAAGGCGAGCGCGCCGGCGCAGGCATTGAGCGCGTGATCCGGATCCTCGGCCGGCGCATTCCAGAACGCCATCACGCCGTCACCGATGAACTTGTCGATGGTTCCCTTTGAGGCCATCACGGCTTCCGACACCGCCGAGAAATAGCGCGACGTGTAGAGCATCACCTTCGCCGGTTCGGCACTCTCGGTGATGCCCGTGAAATTGACGACGTCGCTGAACAGGATCGTCAACTCCCGGCGCGAGCCACCCAGCGTCATCGGCGTCCCCGTCAGAACCAGCTGCTGCACGAGGCGCCGGGGAACGAAATTCGCAAACGTCTGGATCAGCGTCCGCATGGTAAAGACCGAACGGCCGAGATCGTCGATCTCGCTGATGATGGAATGCAGCTGCGGCGAATGGCTCAATTCGAAACGCTGGATGCTGTCGGTTTCCCGCGCCAGCGCTTTCAGCCGCCTGGACAGCATCGAGCCCATCCCGAACACCAGGGGCAGCGTCGCCAGCACGAAGCCGAGAGCGACGATGAAGAGGTTGCGCCGTTCGGTTTCGATTTGCGAATAGAACTCGTCGATCGGCGCGAATACCCCGAGATGCAGTTGCGCGAGGCCGGCGGTTTCCACCGACCTGAACGCAGCCGCATAAGCGCGCCCGCTGCTGTCGCTGAAAAATTGCTGGGCGTTGCCGCCGCCGCGCCAGGCATTCACGGCCTTCGAGAGTCCGATGGTGTCGATGGCGTCGAGCCGGGGCAGCGGGCCGACCGCGCCGCTCCTGAGATTGGGCGCCAGCAGGCTGGACATTTGCGGGTGGGCCAGCACCTGTCCCGCATCGTCAAACAGCACGACAAACCCCGATTTGCCGAGCTGCTGCTTCCTCAGCATTTCCTCGGCCTCGCCAAGCAGGATGTCGCCGGCCACCACACCATGGCGATCGGCCCCGAGCGGCATTCGCAGCGTGTAGCCCGGCTCTCCCGTCGCGAAAAACACGTAAGGATCGGTCAACGAACGGGCATCTGGCTCGTAGGCTCCCTTGTACCATGGCCGTACGCGCGGATCATAGTCAAAGGGGCCGGCCCTTTCGGATAAAGTGACAAGGGAATCGGTCAGGAACGTAGTCGAGGCCACCGCGGTGCCTCTGAACTGCGAAATGATCACGAGCCGAAATTTCGCTCCGTCGGGCGCCTTGAGGCGCGTCCTTGCTGCGGATCCGGCGCGATCGATGTCATCCATCTCGATAAAGCTGCCGTCGTCATATCCTACATACAGATTGAACAGCGGCTTGTTGTTCCGCAGCATCGACGCCAGCAGCATGTTCAGGCGCGGCTCGTTGAGGATGCTTGCCCTCTCCATGGACGGCAGGCCGCGCAGAATCTCGAGACAGTCGCGCACCGCATCGAACTTGCCTTCGATGCGATCGGCGGAACGCTGGGCGACCGCATCGAGGAAGGAACTGGCCGCCGACCGCGTGATGGTCTCGACCCGCCTGAAGCTGAGGAAAACCAGCGTCAGGCCGACGGCCAGCACGATCC
>JBAUUA010000955.1:0-2560 GCA_049582465.1 Bradyrhizobium sp.
GGCCAGGGCGCCGGCCGCGGCACGCCGTGCCCGGCACGTCCGGCGCGGTCCTCGGCCAGCGTCATCGATCGTCCGTCGCGCCAGTCGAGGTCCGACAGCGCGGGAGCCGGAAGCGTGCCGGCGTCGGCGAACACGAAATTGGGGATTTTGGGCCAGTGCGAGGTTGCCACGTTTTCCGACGGCGGATGCAGCTGCCAATCCTGCGGCTCGGTCGGCGTCGCCGGATTTTGCGGCGTCGCCGGCACGACGTGGACGATGCGAAAGCCGCGCGCCTTCAGCTCATGCAGGATCCTCGGCAGCGCGGCAACGGTTCGCGCCTGGATATCGTGCAGTAAAAGGATGCCCTTTCCCTTGTCCTCGAGCCGCTTGATCGCGAGGTCGTAGACCCGGGCGGAGGAAATATGCCGCCAGTCGTCGGCCAGAAAATCGGCGCTCCAGACCTGGATGCCCTGCGAGGCCAGATAGTCCTCGACGGCTTCGGCGCGCAGCAGGCCCGGAATGCGGAAGAACGGCGCAAGCGCGGTGGCGTCGTCGCCAAGAGCTGCTTTCACCGATGCGATACCGTCGTCGATCTCGCCCTTGGCGCGGTCGACCGGCATGTGGTTCATCGTGAGCGGATGAGTCTGGGTGTGGGTGCCGACGCTGTGGCCGGCCGCGATCAGCTTGCGGACGCCCTCCGGATAGGCCTGCGCCATCCGGCCGATCTCGAAAAAGGTCGCCTTCACGCATTGCGAGGCGAGGATGTCGAGAACCTGGTTGCTGTTGCGCGGCAGCGGGCCGTCGTCGAAGGTCAGCACCACCTCGTGATCGCGCAGCGGCAGCGTCTCGGCATATTGCATGGTGCCGATGCGCGGATGCTCGCGCGGATCGACGACCAGCGTGCGCGAGGTCCCGATCGCGTCGGGATGGCCGGGACAATCGGCCGCCTCGGCCGCATAGGTGGTGATGCAGGCCAGTAATCCCAGACATGCGGCGGCCCAAAGCCGCCTGCCGACCAAACCCAACGCATCACCGTTCATAACGCACCGTCTGCATTCCACCTTCAGCGGCAGATCATTCGCACCCCGTCATGAACGGCAGCTTAATGCTTCAGTTCCGCAGACGATTTTGAGACTTCCGTCGCCCCGTCAACATGTGCCGCAGGTTCCGCGGGCACCACGTGAACCACCCGATAGTGATTGTCACGCAGATAACGCAGGAAGGCCGGCAACATGGCCGCGGTCTGCGCCCTGGGGTCGTGGAACAGGATGATTCCCCGGCCGGCTTTCTTCAGTCGATCGGTGATCAGCTTCAACTCCTGACGCGGGGTCATCAGCCTCCAGTCGCTGGCCCAAAGATCGGCGCCGAACACCACGATGCCGCGCGATTGCAGCAGGGCGACGACCGCCGGCGTCGAATCGAAGTTGGGAAAGCGAAAGAACGGCGTGCTCGGTACGTTGGTCGCGACACCGTGCAGCGCCGTTTCGACCGCCTCGATACCGCGGTCGATCTCCTCCACCGCCTGGTCGGGCGGGATCTGGTTCAGGCTGCGGTGGCTCCAGGTGTGGTGCCCGATGGTGTGGCCCGCCGCCGCGATCCTGCGCACCAGCGTGGGATGTTCCTCGGCCGGCTTGCCGACCAGGAAGAACGTTGCCTGCACGCATTGAGCGGCCAGCGCCGTCAGCACTTTCTGCGTCGACGCAGGCGAGGGGCCGTCATCGAACGTCAGCACCACCTCGTGATCGCCGAGCGGCAGGGTCTGCGGATACTGTTTCAGGCCGACCCGCGGCGTGCTGGCGGCATCGACGGAAAGTATGCGGGAGGTGCCGAGCACCCCATCGCGCGGGCACGTCGCGGCCCGGGCAGCGGCGGTACACGACAGGCAGGCGACAAGGGCCGCGGCCAACAGCGTCTTCAATTTCCCGACCCGCATGTGCCCTTCATATTTGTCATTGCGCTTGGTGTTGCCCATTGGGTAATGCGTGAAGCGATAACTCAGACGAGTTTACCAATCCTGTCAAACGGCGAGGCGCGGCATGGCCGAAGATCTGGACGTCGCCCAAACCGCCGCGGCCGTGCTCGACCGCCTCCCGATGCGCGCAGAAGATGGCGAAATTCGCCCCCAATTCGTCGAGGAGATCGCGCGCGCGATCCACGCCGCCGACACGTCGTTCCTGCGCGCTGTGGTTGCAGAACTCCACGAGGCCGACCTCGGCGATCTGATCGCGGCGCTGGAGCCCGACGACCGCGTCAGCCTGGTTGAATTGACCGGCGCCGATTTCGACTTCTCGGCGCTGAACGAAGTCGACGATTCCGTCCGCGAGGAAATCCTCGAGGAACTCGAACCCGAGACGGTCGCCGAGGGCGTGCGCGAACTGCAATCCGACGACGCCGTTGAGTTGCTCGAGGGCCTCGACGAAGAGGACAAGGAGGAGATCCTAGAAAAGCTGCCGCCATCGGAGCGCGATGCGCTGGAGCGCAGCCTCGAATATCCGGAGAACTCCGCCGGACGGCGGATGCAGACCGAGTTCATCACGGTGCCGCCGGAATGGACGGTCGGGCAGGCGATCGACTACATGCG
>JBAUUA010000956.1:0-5117 GCA_049582465.1 Bradyrhizobium sp.
CATCATCTCCTTGCGGGCATCGGCAGCACACCATGTGCGGCTCTCGATCCACGACTCTGTTTGCTGGGATCGTGGCACCCTAAAACGGGTCGCGCTGCATCGCAAGAAGCTTGGCCCGGAACGGCCAAACTTTAGGAAACGTTAAAGGCCGCCGGCTAGGGTGGCGCAACATTCATAAAATTCGCCGGCGAAATGACTCATATCTGGCAAGGGCTGCGATCCGGCCGATGGCTGACCGCCACGCGCATGCGGGGTTACAGCCTGATCCTGCTCGGGTTCTACGCCGTCGCGATAGTCGGCTGGATCGTCCTGTCGAACGGCCTGATCGACCCCAACGGCAAGCCGCTGGGGACCGATTTTTCGAGCTTTTATGCGGCCGGCTCGCTGGTTCTCGATGGCCGCGCAGCCGATGTCTACAACATGGCCGCGCACTACGCCCGTGAGCAGCAAATCTTCGGCGCGGGCACGCCCTTTTACGGGTGGCTGTATCCGCCGATTTTCCTGCTGGTCGCGGCACCACTCGCATTGCTGCCCTATCCGCTGGCGCTGGGAGCCTGGCAGATCAGTACCTTTGCGCTCTACCTGTCCGTGATCGGCGTGATCGTAAGGCGGCTGCGCAGGCGGGGAATAGCGATCGGCCCGATTTGGCTGCCAATCGCCATCGGATTTCCGGCTGTTTTCATCAATCTGGGACACGGCCAAAACGGGTTTTTGTCGGCCGGATTGTTTGGTGCCGGCCTGCTGGCGTTGCCGACAGCGCCGATCGCCTCCGGCGTTCTGTTCGGTCTTCTCGCCTACAAGCCACAACTTGCGTTGGTCGCGCCGTTCGCATTGCTTGCTGCGGGTCAATGGCGAACCGTCGTTGCCGCCGGCATCACCGTCTTGTTGCTGGTGGGCGCGACGAGCCTGGTCTTTGGCACCGATATCTGGATTTCGTTCGCGGCATCCACCGAGACTTCGCGCAAACTCCTGCTCGAACAGGGTGACGTCGGTTTCGAAAAACTGCAAAGTGTCTTTGCGGCAGTGAGGATGTGGGGCGGCAGCGTTTCGGCCGCGTATGTCGTGCAGGGCGTGGTGTCGGCCGCGACCGTGTGCGGCACGGCGTGGACTTGGCGTTCGTCCGGCGACCCCGACCTCAAGTCAGCGCTTCTGGCGATCGCCACCCTTCTGGCTTCACCCCACGTGCTGGATTACGATCTTATGATCCTTGCTCTGGCAATTGCATTCAGCGTCAGCACGGGTCTCGCGAGAGGATTCCGCGACTACGAGATCAGCCTGCTGGCGGCGGCCTGGATCGTGCCGCTGGCAACGCGCAGCGTCGCGGGAATCACTAGCATACCACTCGGGCTGCTGGCGCTGTTGACACTTTACGTTTTCACCTTGCGGCGCGCGGTGCTCGATCGCGCAAACTCAGCGGCCAGTGCCCACCGACTCGCGCAGGCGTGATCTGATTTGTTCCGGCGTGTTGGAAAAGACTTCTCCACGGTTGCACTGCGGTAGAGGTTTTCGACCTTTTCCATCTTGCGGGCCTTGCGACGCAGCAACATCGGCATCATTGTTTAGCCGCGTTGCGGAGCCACAAGGCAACGCTCCACACGGGGCCAAATATTTCCAACCGGCAAACCTTCCGACCAGTCTGTCTTCCTTACCAATCGAACGAAGCCGAATGTACAAACTCTATTCGATGCAGCGCTCCGGCAACAGCTACAAGGTCCGCCTTGCGCTGGCGCTGTTGAACGCGCCCTATCGCGCCATCGAGATCGATATTCTGCGCGGCGAGAGCCGAACGCCGGAATTCCTCGCCAAGAATCCGAGCGGCCAGGTGCCGCTCCTGGAAGTCGCCGAAGGCCGCTACCTCGCCGAATCCAACGCGATCCTGTGGTACGTCTGCGGCGGCACGCCGCTGGCGCCGGAATCGCGGATCGAGCGCGCCGAGGCGCTGCAGTGGATGTTCTTCGAGCAGCACGCGCTGGAGCCGAATATCGGCGCTGCCTATTTCTGGCTGGCGCTGGTCAAGGGCGGCCGCGACCTGCAGACGCATGCGCTGGAAGACTGGATGGAGCGCGGCTATGCCGCGTTGCAGGTGATGGAAAATCACCTCAAGACCCATGAGTATTTTGCCGCAGGCCAGCTCACGGTCGCCGACATCGCCGTATACGGCTACACCCATGTCGCCGACCGCTGCGACTACGACCTTGCGACCTTTCCGGCAATCCGCGCCTGGCTGCGCCGGGTCGAGCAGACCCCGGGCTTCGTCGCCATGAACTGGCAACCCGGCGCCGAGGTCGAGGATTCGCCCGGCATCGCCGCCGAGGCCTGAGGGCGGCGTCGTCTCAGCTCGGCGTCACGGCCTTCCCGCCGCTGTGCGGTGGCAAGAGCGCCAGCACAATCGACGGAATGGGAAAGAATAGCGAGCCCAGCAGGAACCAGGCGCCTTTCGAGCGCCCCTTCTGTGCCGCGAAGTTGGCGGTGCTGCGCCCGCACCAGACCATCACAGCGAGAACGACGCTTACGAAAATGATCGATGCGAGCATGGCGGGCTCCTGTTCGATGCTTTCCGCCGGACATATGGGGCTGGGGTCGGGGACACGACAGAGGCGGCAAGATCCGCTGGAGTTCAAACCGGGGCCACACCCCGAGGCCGGAAAACAGCGGGCATAACAACGCGCATAGCGGGCATAACCGCGTTGCCCGCCGCCTTTCCGCCATCTTCCGCGGTGCGCCGCCGCAAAATAGCCAGCGATTCCAGCGATATATTGAGGGTTGCGGGTGATTCGCCCGCGTTCAGGGATCTCCGGCCATGAAACGGTCGCCCGGCGCAGCAGGCTTTAACGGCCGCTCCGCGCCTGTAGCATCGTCCCGACTGACCGACGCCGTCGCGGCTTCGCTCGCGATCGGCGCGTTGTCGCTGTGCCTGATCGTCACCCTCACGGTGCTTTCGATCAAGGTCTCGATGGCCCTGCCGCTTCCCGCATAATCGAAGATTTTGCCAGGCCATTCGCAATTTTGCGCGACAACACGCGGTGCGGGCATCGCGATCGGGTAACGATGAAGACACCTGTCGTACTTGTTACGCTGATGCTGGCGACGGCGATCCTGCTGGCGGCATCGCTCCTGATCGCCAGCGGCACGCGCGGCGAAGACGCGCCGTGGCCGCTCAAGACCGGTCCGACGAGCGGCGCCATGCTGCCGCAGCAGCGAGGAAAGTGACCGGCGCCCCCGCTGACATTCCCGCGTGAACGCCGATCCGCCTCACCTTTCGATTTCATTTGAACCAATCGCTCCGAAAGCCGCGTCTTTCGCGCCAACCTTTCCTTAACCATCGGGCGAGAAAGCTCGCCGCAAATGCAACCATCGGTCAAGCTGGGCGAGTTACTCTCGTGGAGGAACGAGAAACAGGCATGCGGTTCGACTGGCGCGCAATCTGTGGTCCGGCTCTGACGACGGCGACGGCTGTGATTGCCTTCGTGATCGATCGTCACGTTATTGGCGTTCCCAATCCGGCGCCGCTGTTCGTCTGCATCGTCGCGTTTGCCGGCTCGCTCTCGGGCCTCGCCTCCGGCCTGATCAGCGCCGCGTTGGCGGTCGGCTTTTCCGCGCTGTTCTTCCTCAACCACCGTGCGGCGGCCGGCTACGACGTGGCCGATCTGGTGCGGCTCGCGATGCTCTCGGTGACCGCGGGCGCCACTGCCGCCATCACCGGCCTGCTGCGGCAAAGGATGATGGATGCGTTCGCCTGGGAGCGGCGGCACTATGCCACGGCCGCGCGGCTGGCGGCGGCGCTCGACCAATTCGACATCGGCATCGTGCTTCTGGATTCCGACACCCGCGCGGAATTCATCAACCGCGCCTTCCGCGATTATTTCTCGCTTCCCGACGACAAGGCCGACAGCAAGCCGCCCTTCATCGCGCTGATGTATCACGGCCGCGACACCGGCGCCTTCGAACTGCCGGAGGACGAGTTGAACGCCTTCATCGCAGAGCGGACCGAGATGATACGATCGGGCGATTCCACGCCGATCAACATCCGGCTCGCCGGCGGCAAGGTGCTGCGCTTCAGCTGCACCGCATTGCCGGACGGCGGACGGATGCTGAGCTACACGCCGATCACCGACCTCGTGCGCCATACCGACGACCCCGCCAAGGCGGAATATTACCGGTCGCTGCGCGGCGGCGGAATCCGTGATTTCGGCCGGCACCAGCACGCCGCGGAATAGAAGCGGCGGCGCGTGTCAAATTCTCCACGCCGCGGATCCCGCCTCGCCCGCCTCGCCGCGCCCTGTGGATAAATCCGGCTGTCATTGCTGCGTAACAAAGCAGGACTAGCCTCACCCCTGCGTCTGATCAGGCCCCCCGTCACAGATCATGCGCCCCAGCGGTCCCCGTCAGTCGCCGCGTCTGACCGGGGCCGCACTTTTTTGGCTTCAGCTTTTTGCCCGTGCGGTCGCGTTGGGTATAGCTGATCGAAATCAATATCCGCATCCCGCGCTCAGGCGAACCGCCTTCATGATCCGTGCCGTCCTCGTCGCCATCGCCTTTCTCGCGCTTACACTGGCGCTGCTGCCGCTGCAGCTGATCGCAATCCTGTTTGACCTGCGGCTGCAGCGGAGCATTCCCCTTCTCTGCCACCGCATGCTCTGTGCGCTGATCGGGGTGCGGATTCGACAGGTCGGAACACGATCGACCGCCAGTCCCGCGCTGATCCTCTCCAACCACGTCTCCTGGCTCGACATCTCCGTCATCTCGGCGCTGTCGCCCGTGGTGTTCGTCGCCAAGAGCGAGGTAGCGCGATGGCCGGTGTTCGGCTGGCTCGCAAAATTGCAGCGAACCGTCTTCATCGACCGGCAGGCCCGGCACCAGACCGGCGCCGCCACACGCAAGATCGCCGGCCGGCTGCTCGGCGGCGACGCCGTGGTGCTGTTCGCCGAGGGCACCTCGAGCGACGGCACCCGCGTGCTGCCGTTCCGCTCGGCGCTGGTCGGCGCGGTTCATCATGCGCTCGGCAACTCCGCGCATCACACCAGCATCATCGTGCAGCCGATGTCGCTGGCCTATGTCGGTTTTGGCGGCGTGCCGATCGGCCGGGCGCTGCGCGAGCGCGTGGCCTGGTACGGCGA
>JBAUUA010000957.1:0-5084 GCA_049582465.1 Bradyrhizobium sp.
GGAAAATCTCTCGCTCGGCCGCCTCGCCCGCAAGACCGACGGCAGCCACGGCGTGGTGTGGAACGAGGAGCAGGTCCTGAACTACTTCCCGCGCCTGCGCGAGCGCATGGACGTCGCGGCGGATTACCTCTCCGGCGGCGAGCAGCAGATGGTGGCGGTGGCGCGCGCGATGTCGGGCAATGTCAAACTGCTGCTGCTGGACGAGCCTTTTGAAGTGCTGGCGCCGGCCGTGATCCTCGAACTGTTCAAAGTGTTCGATCAATTGCGGCAACATATCTCGATCGTGATCGTCGAACACAATCTCGATCTCGTGCTGGCGCTGGCCGACCGCGTCTTCGCGCTGGAGCGCGGCGCGGTGTTCCACCAGGGACCCGCGGCGCCGCTGTTGACCGATCTGGAGTATCGACAGTAGTTTTTGGGGCTGTGTTGACGAAGCCGTCATTCCGGGGCGATGCGAAGCATCGAACCCGGAATCTCGAGATTCCGGATCTGGTCCTTCCGACCATCCCGGAATGACGGAATTCCAATCAAGGAGGCGACGATGCGAACTCTTGCAGGGGCGATGCTGGCGGGTTCGATTGCCCTCTTGGCAAGCCACGCCCACGCAGCCGACGAAAAAATGACCATCGCCGTCTTCACCAAGAACTCGACCAATCCGGCCTATGAAGCGTTCCGCATCGCCGCCGACCAGATTGCGCGGGCGGCGGACGCGCGGATCGTGCACTATGTTCCGAAGAAGCCGGACAATGTCGACGAACAGAAGGAAATGGTCGAGCATGTGCTGAAGAACCGGCCGGACGCCGTCATCTTCATCCCCGTCGACGACGTCGCGGTGATCGATTCGGTGAAGAAGCTCAACGAGGCAAAAATCCCGGTCGTGCTCGTCTCCAACCCGCTGCCCGGCCAGTTCGTCACCTATGTCGGCGCCGATGATGAGGAGATCGGATACCGCGAAGCGCGTTATCTCTTTGAAAAGCTCGGCGGCAAGGGCAGGATCGTCATCATCGAGGGTACGCCGGCCGCACCCACCAACCGCGAACGGGTGCGCGGCTACAAGCGCGCGCTTGGCGAATTTCCCGGCATCGAGGTGCTCGGCTCCGGGATCGGCAACTACCAGCAACCCGACGCCAGGCGGGTGATGACGAAATTCCTGACCGACTACCCGCAGATCGACGCCGTGCTGTCGGCGAATGACGGCATGGCGCTCGGCGCCCTGGAGGCGCTGAAGGAAGCCGGCCGTTCCGCCATCGTGATCGGCATCAACGGCATCCTGCCGGCGGTGAAGCAGATCGAAACCGGCGCGATCCTAGCTTCCGTCGACTTCAACATGTTCAAGATCGGCTGCACCGCGACGCGGGCCGCGGTGCGCTATCTGCAGCATGAGCCCTTGCCGGAAAAGGTGATGCTGCCGGCCGAGATCATCGACAAGACGAACTACAGGGCATGGCTGGTGCCGGTCGAGCAGCAGACTTGTCCGCAATGGAGCGACATGGTCAAATGAGGTTGCGCGCCACCGGTTGAGTTTGCCCGTAGCGAATCCCAGCGTCGTCCCCGCGAAAGCGGGGACCCATACGCCGTGCCGCCCGTATTGAAAGACGCGGCTCAACGGCTTTCGCGCAACAACGAATGCCTGTGGTTATGGGTCCCCGCTTTCGCGGAGACGACTCGGGGGTGCGAAAATCACTCTCCCACGACACTGATGGTGCAATCCTCGCCGCCCTCTTGCCAGGTTCGCATGCCGACCTCTTCGAGGAAGGGCCACTCGCTCTGGTCGACGCGCGCGAACAGGTTGACGCGGGATTCGCCGCGCCAGTCGCGCACGGTCTCGGTGCCGTAGAACCACCCGATGGCCTCGAAGCCGGTGACGTCGCGGTCCGACCATTCGCGGGCGTAAATGACGTCGCCGAGGCCGGCGTTGAGAATCTGGTTCTCGCGCGGCGGCTTGTCCGGCAGGTCGAGCTTGGTATGGGTTTCGCGGCCGGTCCATCGCGCGTTGTACGCCTTGATCGTGAGCGGCAGTTCCTTGCGGATCGCCTCCCAGGTCTGGGGAGCCTTGTCCAGCATCACCTTTGCCGTGAAGTGACCGCCGCGCACGAAACTGAACTTGATTCTGGCCATGCTTGTCTTCCCCCGGAAAAATTTGACTGGCGGCGTTGAGCTTTGGAGCCACCCTATCAGGCTGCGAGCATCAGGCGATCATCCGTCACCACGAATCGAGGCGGGATGGCGCGCTTTACCCCGTGCGGTGGCATAAGGCATAGCGACCTCCTCGCTGGCTCCGGCGCCGTTGATGCGCGCGGTCGCCATGGCGGGCTTCTAGCGTTGTGCGGAAAGCTCCGATATCCTGACCTCGAAAAACAAAAAGACGGGGCGAGGAAGATGCTGACGAGGCTTCTGCAGGCCGCAATCATCCTGGTTGCGGGCACCGCAACCCTGGCGTCAGAGCCGGCTTACCCGTCACGCCCGATCACCATGGTCGTGGCCTTTGCCGCCGGCGGATCGACCGACTTGATTGCGCGCGTGCTGTCCCAGCGCATGGGTGCCGTCCTCGGCCAGACCGTGATCATCGAAAACAAGGGCGGCGCCGACGGCGCGATCGGCACGGCGGCGGTCGCCCGTGCGACGCCGGATGGCTACACCATCATCCTGAGCACGACCAGCACCCACGTCATCAACCCGCTGCTCAACAAGAACATCACCTACAACCCCGCCACCGATTTTCAGCCGGTCTCGCTGGTGGCCCAGTCGCCCAACATCCTGGTGTCGAGCCTGAAGTTCGATGCCAAATCGGTGTCCGATGTCATCGCCCGCGCCAGGGCCGCGCCGGGGACATTGAACGTCGCGACCGGCGCGACCATGCATCTGCTCAACGCCGCGATGTTCAAGAGCATGGCCGGACTGACCTGGGTGGACGTGCCCTACAAGGGCAGCGGCCCTGCCCTCAACGACGTGATGGCCGGACAGGTCGACCTGATGTTCGACCAGTTGCCGTCCTCGCTGGCGCAGGTCCAGGGCGGACGGCTGAAGGCCGTGGCCGTGACGTCCCGGCAGCGCACATCCATCGCGCCTGACATCCCGACCATTGCGGAGTCCGGCCTGCCCGCGTTCGAGGCGACGTCATGGTGGGCCGTCTTCGCGCCACCAAAGACGCCGCCCGAAATCGTCGCCCGGCTCAACGCCGCGATCCATCAGGCGCTCACCGATCCCCAACTGCTCACGACATTCAAGGGCATGGGACTCGAGGCCTGGCAAAGCACCCCGGAAGAACTGACCCGGCTGCTCGCCGATGAACACGCCAAGTGGCAGAAGGTCATCGTCGACAACAAGATCGAGATGAACTGATGCTAGCTTCCGCATGGCGACGGGCGTGGCTCGCGGCTTGCTTCACGCTCACTCTATCGCCCGCGGCGCTGGCGCAGGACTATCCCAGCCGCACCATCAAGATGATCGTGCCGACCGGCGCGGGCGGCATCACCGATATCCTGGCGCGGCTGGTCGGCAAGAGCATCACCGATCAGCTCGGCCAGCCGGTCGTGATCGAGAACCGCCCCGGCGCCGGCGGCACGATCGGAACACGGGCGGCCGCGGTCGCCGATCCCGACGGCTACACCCTGCTGATGGTGTTCCCGAGTCATGCGGCCAATCCCGCGCTCTACGCCAGCCTGCCCTACGACAGCGAAAAGGATTTCGCGCCGGTTTCGATGGTGACGAAGGTCAGCGAGATCCTGCTGGTGCCGAATTCGTCGCCCGCGAAGTCTGTCAAGGAATTGATCGAGCTTGCCCGCAAGCAGCAGCTCAATTACGCCTCGGTCGGCGTCGGAAGCCTTGCGCATCTCGCAACCGAGCTTTTCCTCTCCACTGCCGGCGTGAAGATGACCCACATCCCCTATCGCGGCGTGCCCCAGGCGCAGCAGGCGGTGATGACGGGCGAAGTCGCCGCATTCTTCGACACGCCGATTACCGCGCTGCCGCAAATCCGCGCCGGGTCGGTGCGGGCGCTCGGCATCACTTCCGGCAAACGGCTCGAGGTCGCGCCCGATATCCCGACCATCGCGGAAGCCGGCCTGCCCGATTACGAGGTCACGGGCTGGAACGGCGTGCTGGCTCCAGCCAGGACCCCGCGGCCGATTGTCGACAAGCTCAACAGGACCATCGTGGAGGCGCTCAAGACGCCCGAAATCGAGAAATTCCTGAGGGAGCAAGGCCTCGAGCCGGCCGGCGACAGCCCTGAGGAATTCGCCCAGGCGATGCACGCCGACATCGAGAAATGGATTCGCGTGACCCGCGCGGCCGGCATCCAGCCGCAATAGCCACTTCTCTATACCGCCAGAACCTCGCCGATCCGATTGCGGATCAACTCGCGCTCCTCTCGCCCTGTATCGGCATCGAAGCTGACGTCGTAGGCGATCTTGGCGGGGCGCTTCAGCACCACGATGCGGTCGCCGATTTCGAGCGCTTCGCTGATCGAATGGGTGATGAACACGGCGGTCTTGCCGTTCTCCTTCACGAGCCGGACGAATTCCGCGCGCAGCCGGCCGGCGGTCGATTCATCGAGCGCCGAGAACGGCTCGTCGCACAGCAGGATATTGGCATTGGTAGCAAAGGCCCGCGCAATCGAGACGCGCTGGCGCATGCCGCCGGACAGCGCGTGCGGATAGTCGTTCTCGTGCCCGCCAAGCCCGAGTTTTGTCAGCCACGTCTGCGCCGACGCGAGCCGCTCGCCTGCCGGCACCTCCAGCATCTCCAGTCCCAGTTCGACGTTCTGGATCGCGGTGCGCCAGGGCAACAGCCGGTCGCTCTGGAACACGATCGCCATCTTGCCGCGGAAGGAGTCGAAATCCCGGAACGGATCGCGGCCGCTGACGCGCACGGTGCCGCTGGTCGGCTCGGTCAGCCCTGCAATCATGTTGAAGATGGTCGACTTGCCGCAGCCGGTCTTGCCGAGCAACGCCAGCATCTGGCCGGGGCGGACATCGAGATCGAGGCCATCGACCGCGCGATAGGCGGACTCCGTGCCCGGCTTGCCGAACACTTTGGAGACATGGCCGAGATGAATGGCGGCCTCAATTGGCGTGACGGTATCC
>JBAUUA010000958.1:0-2453 GCA_049582465.1 Bradyrhizobium sp.
GGCAATCCCTCAATGTCACCGACCGTGCCGCCGATTTCGCACAGCACGAAATCAAAACCGTCATTACCCTCGCGGACAAACTCCTTGATGGCGTTGGTCACGTGCGGGATGACCTGGATCGTTGCGCCGAGATAGTCGCCGCGGCGCTCGCGGGCGAGAATGTCCTGATAGATGCGACCCGTCGTGATGTTGTCGTGCCGGGTCGCAGGCCGTCCCGTGAAACGTTCGTAGTGACCGAGATCGAGATCGGTCTCGGCCCCATCGTCGGTCACAAAGACCTCGCCGTGCTGATACGGCGACATCGTTCCGGGGTCGACGTTGAGATATGGATCGAGTTTGCGAAGTCGGACCTTGTAGCCGCGCGCCTGCAGGAGCGCGCCGAGCGCCGCGGATGCAAGACCCTTGCCGAGTGAGGAGACCACGCCGCCGGTGATGAAAATATACCGCGCCATGGGGCCTAACCTTTAACCCCCAAGGATTGATTCGACGAGCGCGAAAAGGGCAGAGCCGCTCTGCACCTGTGTGTAGTTCCATAAGCGCCGGGGTTTACAACGGGTTGCGTCACGATTTTCATGCCTTCTTCCGAATCCTCTCGCCTCATTGCCCCACAACGCTGAAGGGCCGGATTTCCCGGCCCCTCGCTCGCGACTTCTATTTCGACTGCGGCACCTGCGGCCCCGCCGGAGCGGCCGGAGCCGTGGGCGCGGCTGGCGGTGAGCCACCCTGCAATTGGTTGAGCAGGCCGCCTCCGCCACCGAGTGGTGTCGGCGCACCGGGCACGGCCGGCGCACTCTGGCCGCCCTCAAGGATCGAGGTGGGCTTGCGATTTATCCCAGCCAAAATCGAAAGCAGCAGGCTGGTTACGAAAAACAGACCGGCCAGGATCGCGGTCGCCCGCGTGAGGACGTTGGCCGTGCCGCGGCTCGTCATGAACCCGCCCGACGAACCTATGCCAAGTCCGCCGCCCTCCGAGCGCTGCAACAGCACGACCCCGATCAGGGAGAGAACCAGCATGAGGTGGATGACAATGATTACTTGCTGCATCAGGCCAATATCCGTTCAAACCGAGCCAGTCCGGGCACTCTGCCCCGGCGGCGCCATCTGGCTATATAGGAATTCGCCGCGGTCTCTACACGATCGCCAGTCGATTTTCCACCCTCGGGGCCCCTAGCGGTAAACCGCCGCAATACCCAGGAAATCCTCGGCTTTCAGGCTAGCCCCGCCCACAAGAGCGCCATTCACGTCGGGGATCGTCAAAAGCTCTTTGGCGTTGGCCGGTTTGACGGAACCGCCATAGAGAATTCGAACTCGCGCCCCTTCTGTGCCAAAACGCTCGACGAGCCGCTTGCGAACGAAGGCGTGGACTTCGGCAACGTCGGCAGCCGTCGGCGTGAGCCCGGTGCCAATGGCCCAAACCGGCTCATAGGCAACAACGAGGTTCGCGCCACTGCCACCGTCGGCCAGAGAGCCGTCAAGTTGACCGCCAACCACTCCCAATGTCTTGCCCGCCTCACGCTCCGCGCGCTGTTCGCCGACGCAGACTATTGCAGTCAAGCCGGCCCGCCAGGCTGCCTGAGCCTTGGCACGTATCTCGGCGTCGGTCTCGTGATGGTCGGCGCGCCGCTCAGAATGCCCAACAATCACTGCACGTGCACCGGCGTCCGCCAGCATCTCAGCCGAAATGTCGCCAGTGTGCGCGCCTGATGCATCGGCATGACAATCCTGCCCGCCAATCATGACCGGGGAACCCCGCGCCGCGGTGGCGAACCCCGCAACCAACGTTGCCGGAGGGCAGACCATCAACTCGGCCTTTCCGGCGAACCCTCCAGCTGCAGCGATGATCTTCGCGAGCTCCGCGCGTGACCCGCCAAGCCCGTTCATTTTCCAATTGCCCGCGACCAGCGGAATTAGGTGAGGCGCAGCCATCGAATATCCCCTCGCGCGTGCGGTTATCAGACCCGCTCAAGCAATGCCAGCATGCCTCGACCGGAGGCTGATCCTTCTTGAGTTGCAATGAGTTGGCCCGGTCCCTATGGTGCCGCCGCCCCGCTTGGGTTAGACAGGCGCGGTCATCCAATCAATCCGCCATCACAAGCCCCGAAAAACGCACGCATGCTCCGCGGTATTCATAAAGCTTCCTCAACCTGGCTCGGCAAAGCCATCATGGCCGCCGTCATGGGGTTCCTCGTCATCAGCTTCGCCATCTGGGGCATCGGCGACATGTTTCGCGGGTTCACCCGCAACGATGTTGCGACGATCGGCGGCACGGAAATTTCGATCGAGCAATTTCGCCAGTATTACAGTGAACGCCTTCAGCAATTGGGTCGCCAGATCGGCAGACCGATCACGCCGGATGATGCACGGGCACGCGGGCTGGACCGGCAACTTCTTGGCCAACTGATCGCGGAAACAACGGTTGACGAGCAGGCTAAACGATTGAGGCTCGGCGCGGC
>JBAUUA010000959.1:0-1890 GCA_049582465.1 Bradyrhizobium sp.
ACCATCGGCAGCCGCCAGTTGCTGCCGCCTTCGCTGGCGAAATGATCGAGCCTCGTCACCGAACAATTGTCGATATCGAAGGCAAGGCCTTTTTCCGGCTGGCCGCCGAGCGCAAGTCCCACCGCCGCCTTGATGGTGCCGCCATGCCCGACGGCGATCACGTCCCTGCCGCCCTGTTCCGTTGTGATGCGGTCGATCGCACCGCAGACGCGGCGATAGAGGTCCATGAAACTCTCGCCGCCGGGCGCGGGTTCGCCGATATCGGCAAACCAGTTGCTGCCGGCCGGCCGGCTGGCGAGGAACGCGGCGCGGTTCATGCCCTGCCATTGCCCGAGATGCTGCTCGGCGAAGTCAGCTTCCCTGGTCATGGTGGCGGGCTTGGGAAAGCCGGCCGACCAGATTGCATCCGCGGTCTGGTGCGTGCGCATGAGGTTGCTCGCGTACCACACCGCGCCGCGCGGCAGGATCTTTGCGACCGCCTCGAATACTTCACGGTCGCCGGTGTCGCACTCGATATCCTTCTGGCCGTAGATATTGCCGCCGTCGCTCCGCACCGGCGCGTGACGCACCCACCACCACCGCGTCGTGACGACTTTTGACCGGCCTTCATTGGACATCGCGAATACCCTTCAATAATGTCTGCCGTCGCTGTACGTCAGAGCATACTTCGTCTCAAGTGACTTGCACGAATGACTTGCACGTCCGAGCCGTCACTCCGACGTTTGAAATCTTGTTTGAAATTCCGCTGGGCGGCAAGCTCCGGCAACGATCCAGGCAAAAAAGGGAGAAACTCATGGGCCGCCTCGAAGGCAAATCCGTCATCATCACCGGCGCGGGCAGCGGCATCGGACGCGCGGCGTCGCTTCTGTTCACAAAAGAGGGAGCACGCCTGATCGCGGTCGACCGCACCGACGGCGTCAAGGAGACGGTCGCGCAGGTGCGGAAAGCCGGCGGCACGGCGGAAGCCGTGATGGCCGATGCCGGATCGGAAAAAGACGTCATGGCCTTCATCGACAAAGCGGTGTCGGCCTACGGGCGGCTCGATGCGATCTGGGCCAATGCCGGCATCAGCGGCGGGCTGGTGCCGCTCGCCGACCAGACCGTGGAACAATGGCAGGAAATCCTGCGCATCAATCTGATCGGTCCGTTCCTGGCCATCAAGCATTCGATGCCGCACATGATCAAACAGAAATCCGGCGCCATCGTCTGCACCGCCTCGGTCGCTGGCCTGAAGTCCGGCGCCAGCGGTCATCCCTACGCGGCGAGCAAGGCCGGGGTCATCAGCCTGGTTCAGACCACCGCCTATTCGCTGTCGGGCACCGGCGTGCGCATCAACGCGGTATGCCCCGGCCTGATCGAAACCGGAATGACAAAACCGATCTTCGACAATGCGAAAGAGCGCGGCACCGATCACAAGATCGGCCAGCTCAATCCCCTGAAGCGCGCCGGCCAGCCGCATGAGCTGGCGGCGATGGGATTGTTCCTCGCCAGCGACGAGGCCTCCTACGTCAACGGCCAGGCGATCCCCGTCGACGGCGGCCTCACCGCATCGATGCCGTATGCGGGGAAACCGATCTAGCGCGGCGCCGGACAGCACGCAGTTCATCAGCTTGTCGTCCTTGCGAAAGCAGGGACCCATACGCCGTGTCGCGCTGTGAAAAAATGTTGTTCGCAGGCTTTTCGCCCAACAACTACGCCCTATGGTTATGAGTCCCTGCGTTCGCAGGGACGACGCAGAGTGTGTGCATTCATCGTCGACAAGCACGGGTTCTCGATCTCGCCGCATGTTTCGCGCGAGGTTTGGCCTGTTCGTTCCGCCCTCTTCGTTCAGAGGGCGCAGGGAAAGCCGGGTGCCGATTGCACCCGTGGGTCCCGTGCAAAAAAAGCACG
>JBAUUA010000960.1:0-3200 GCA_049582465.1 Bradyrhizobium sp.
GTCGCGAAAGGCGCCTTTCGCCTTGGCGCCATAGATCGCCGGCTGGATGAAGCCGGCGGATTTGCCGTTCTGCTGGTTGGCCACCGCGATCAATCCCGCCCACAGCGGCGCGACTGCGCTGGTGCCGCCGATCACGAAGGTCTTGCCGTCGACGCGGACGATGTAGCCGGTGGCGGGATCGGCGTCGCCCGATACGTCGGGAACGCCGCGGCCGCCGCTGGGTGTGGAGGCCTTCGGCACCCTTGCGCCGGCCTGCCAGGCCGGCTGCGGGAAGACGTCGCTGACGCCGCCGCCGGTGGCGCCGCCCTGCGGCTGTGCATTCCATACCGTCTCGTCGGAAATGCTGGTGCCGCTGCCTTGCAGATTGGTGCCGCCGCAGGCCAGCACATGCGGACTGGACGCCGGGAAATCGACGTGGCTCTTGCCGTCATTGACCGCATCCGAGGAGCCGTTGTCGCCCGATGCCACGGTGATGGTGATGCCGAGCGCCGCCGCCGATTGGCATGCCGCGTCCAGCGCGGCCATGGCCTGGGCGGTCCAGTTGACTTCTGCCGAGCCCCACGAGATCGAGATCACGCTGGGCTTGTTGGTGGTGTCGTGAATCGCGTGTGCGATCGCATCGACGAACCCCTGGTCGGTGTTGGGCGCGAAGTAGACCGCGATGCGCGCGCCGGGAGCCACCGCGCCGGCGACCTCGATGTCGAGCATGACCTCGCCGTCGTCGCCGTTGGCGGTGCCCGGGCTGTTCTTGCCGCCTCCGACCGGGACCGCGACGACTTTCGGCGGTTCTTGATCGAGCGATTTGAAATAGGCGGTAATGTCCTTCTGCCGGAAGCCGCCGCCGAGTTCGATGATGCCGATGGACTGGTTGGAGGCGGAAGCGTCTTTCGGAAATTGATAGAGCTGGCCGACCTGGACCGGCGTATACGAGATGCTGCCGTTTGCGGCGTGCGCACGGGCAAAGCCCTGGCTTCGAGCGGCTTTGGCTGCAGCCGCGTCGAGCTCGCCCAACACGCGGAAGTGCGGCTTCGCTTGCGGGCGGTTGTCCAGGCCGAGCACGGCGACCACGTAGCCCTGCAGTTCGGCCGGCAGATGGATGCTGCCTTCGCGAACCCGATAAGTCACGCCCTCCATCGTCTTGTGCGCGAGCGAGACGCCGAAGGCGCGCTGCATGTTGGCGACCGTGCCCGTCAGTTTCATGGTGCGGCGCCCGGGCGCCGGCGTGCCGGCTTCGACCTTGAGGCCGAACTCCGCGGCGAAGGCCTTGACCAGCTTGATCGCGGCGGGGTCGGCCGCGTGGTTGGCGTTGAATTCGGCGCGGGTGAGGCGTCGCTCGCCCCTGCTGTGCGCCGCCGACAGCGGCGTCTTGCGGCGTACGATAACCGACACGGTCATGCGGGCGCCAGAAGGCGCGGGTTGTTCGCCGCTGACCTGGGCGAGCGGCGCCTTTTCGCTGCCGGACAATATCGTCCGGCTCTGGGTAGCGAAGTGGGGAACGGATTTTGTCGCCATTTGATCCTCCAAGGATGATGAATTCTGAGGGCTGGCACGAAAGGCCGGCCTCGAAAGCCGGACCCGCGCAACATGGCAGGAACCGAAAAGCGCCCGTGTGAAATGCATCACAATCCAGGCGAGAGATTCCCGCCGCGCTCCGCCTGCGGCGGCCGCGCCGCGTCGAGGCGCGCGACGCGAATGAAAGTTGCGCCGGCCGCGTCATCGGCGCGGCGGACGCGGGCGAGAAGCGCGTTTCCGCTGCCCGCTATTGAACCATCGGCGGCCTTGCGGCGACTTCGATACGAGCGATCCGTTCGCTGCCCGAGGCGTCACTATGGCCAGACCGCACCACATTTTCGCATCGATCTGCCTTTCATGTTATGTTTCCTGGACTGCGCTCGGCCTGTCGCCGTCACAGGCGCGGGCGGAGGCGGATGAGGCGGGGCAGGCGTGCACGCAGTCCATCGTCACGCCGGATGCTACGATCGCGAGCTGCTCGGCGCTGATCGATTCCGCCTCCGTAAGCGGCCGCGCGCTTGCCGCCGCCTATGCGCAGCGGGGTTACGCGCGCACGCTCAAGCGCAGCCTGACCGAGGCGGAAAGCGATCTCGACCAGGCCATCAAGATCGATCCTGACTATGCCGAGGCCTATGCCAACCGCGCCAATTTCTGGACCGTGAGCAAGAAACCCGATCGCGCCATGACCGATGCGGAAGCGGCGGTTCGTCTCAATCCCGATCTGCCGATCGCCTATTTCGTCCGGGCTGGAGCCGCGATGAACCTCGGCCAGTACGATCGCGCGATCGCCGACTACACGCAGGCCATCAAGTTGCGGCCGGGCAGCAGTGCCGACGTCTATGCGGCGCGGGGGTATGTCTTCCATCGCAAGGGCGACGACGCTCACGCGGTCGAAGACTACAGCGAAAAACTGAAGGTCAGGCCGGATGACGTCGGCACGCTGCTCAACCGCGGCGACGCGCTGCGCAACATGCACGAGATGAGCCGCGCCGGCGCCGACTACAGCGAGGCGATCAGGCTTTCACCCGGCGACCCCGGCGGATGGAAGGGGCGCGGTTTCATCCGGCTTTCGACCCAGGATTTCGAAGGCGCGGTCGCCGATTTCAGCGAGGCGATCCGGCTCTCTCCCAACGAGGGCGCCGTCTACCTCAACCGCGGCGCCGCGCTGGCGCTGATGAGTCAGAATGCCCGCGCGCTGGCCGACGACGACATGGCGATCCGTCTCGAGCCGAACCATCCGCTCGGCTACGTCAACCGCGCCCAGACGCTCGACAATCTCGGCGACCATGTCGCGGCGATGGCCTCCCTCGACAAGGCGCTGCGACTCGTTCCCGGCTTTCCGCCCGCCGTCGAGCTCGTGAAGAAGATCGGCGACGCCGTCCGCAAGGGCGGCAAGCCGTCCGCGGACATTTCGGCGGAGGCGGCCAAGCGCTATTATCAGCGATGCGTTTTCCCCGTCACCGATGTCGGCCCGGACAAGAAGGAAATGACAGAGGTCATCGATGCCTGCACCGCGCTGATCAATTCGAAAGGCGGCAGCGACGAGAACCGTGCGCTGGTTCATCTGCAGCGCGGCAGCATGTACCGCCGGCTCGGCAAGTTCGAACTGGCGCTGGTCGATTTCTCCGAATCGCTTCGCCACGATCCGAACTCCGCGCTGGCCTGGACCGGCCGCGGCAATGCCTATC
>JBAUUA010000961.1:0-1612 GCA_049582465.1 Bradyrhizobium sp.
CGTTGAGGCCGTGCAAAAGGGATTCTACGAAGACCTGTCCCGCCTGCCCACCGTCAACGAAGAGACCATCGAGAACGATCTCGGGCGCCTCGATGTCCATCTGAAACTGCGCGACAAGGCTGTCGGCGTACCCTTTGTCGACTCGCTCGCCATATTCAACGCGCACGGCAAGCTGATCAATTTTTCCCGCCATTGGCCCAGTCCCGACGTGAATGTTGCGGATCAGGACTTCTTCGTGGCGCTCAAGAACGATCCAGGCTTGGCGTCCTATCTCGGCGGACCAATGCGTGAGGGCTCCGGCGGATGGGTCAGTCACCTTGCGCGCAGGATCGCCGGGCCAAACGGTGAATTCCTCGGAGTCATTTCGGCCTCGTTGAACCTGCGCTACCTGCAAAATTACTTTGGCGAGATCACCTCCAGTCCCGACAGCAGCTTCGCGCTGTTCCGAAACGACGGGACATTGCTCGCCCGCTACCCGGGAGACCACATCGAGATCGGCCGCCGGTTTGCCAACGCGATATCGTTGCGGCTGGTTGAACACGCCGACCACGGCGCCGGCGTGAGCGAAGGGGTCATCGACGGGTACTACCGCATGGTCGCCGCCTACCGGGTGACCGGCTATCCGCTGGTGGCGAGCGCGACCAAGACCACGGCCGCGATCCTCGCCCATTGGGAGAGGACTGCAAAATACATTGCCGGCGCGGCCGCTTTCGTGATTGCCATCATCGCGGCCTTTGCATTTCTGTTCCTGCGCCTGTTCAGAAATTACCAGGCGCTGGAGGAGGCCCGCAGCGAGCACAAGCGGGCCGAACAACTCCGCGAGCAAAGCCTGCGTTTCGACGTGGCCCTGAACAACATGTCGCAGGGACTGGTGATGTTCGATGCATCATCGAAGCTGGTCGTCAGCAATACGCGGTTTCTCGAGATTTACGGTCTCTCCCCCGACGTCGTGAAGCCGGGGCTGACACTGCTGGATCTTCTCAAGCACAGGAAGGAACGCGGCTCATTCGGCGGTGACCCTGACGAATATTACGCCAAGCTCCTGAACCAGATAGCAAAGCGGACGCTGAGCAAGCAGCATGTGGCTACTCCGGCGGGGCGCATCATCCAGATCGTCAATCAACCGATGCCGGACGGCGGCTGGGTCGCAACCCACGAGGACATTACCGAGAAGATCCAGGCGGAAAACGAAATCAAGCGTCAGGAGGAGCAGCTCAACGCGGCGCTCGACAATATTTCGCAGGGCGTCTGCATGTTCGATGCATCCCGGCGCCTGATCATTTGCAACAAGCAATATGCCGATATCTACGGATTGACCGACGAACAGACGAAGCCGGGCACGCCAATTCAGACGATTCTCGAGCACAGAATTGCCAGCGGCAACGCGCCGGAGGATCATGAAGCCTATATCCGCGACCGGCTGAACGAGGTCGCTATCAATCAGCCGTATCAGACTGTCAATCGGCTGCGCGACGGACGTTTCGTATCGGTCGTCCATCAGCCCATGAGCAATGGCGGCTGGGTGGCGACGCATGAGGACGTCACCGAGGCGCGGCTCCGTGAGGAATCCTTCCGCCTGCTGTTTGAGAACAATCCGGCTCCGATGTGGGTC
>JBAUUA010000962.1:0-5331 GCA_049582465.1 Bradyrhizobium sp.
AAGCTGGGCCGTCTTCAGTCCCGGCCAGTCGGCGACCACGCGCCCGCCCCGCAGCGCGCCGCCGGCAAGGAATGCGACGGTGCCGGTGCCATGGTCGGTTCCGTCGGTGCCGTTGATGCACGCGGTGCGTCCGAACTCCGTGACGACCGCAACCACGGTCTCGCGCCAGGACTCGCCCATATTTTTCTCGATGGCGGCCAGCGCGCCGTCGAGAGCGCCCAGCAGATTGGCAAGCTGACCGGAGGCGGCGCCCTCGTTGATATGCGTATCCCACCCGACGAAGCCCACCGCCCCGACACGCGGGCCGTCCGCCTTGGCGAGAAGGCGGGCCGCCGCGCCGGCGGCCTCGGCGAAATAGGCGCGCACGCGCGCAATCCCCGGCGGCGGAAGCGAAGCGCCGTCGGGCTTTGAACCTTCAAGGCCTGCCCCGGAACCGAGGGCTGCAAGGCGGATCCGCGCCTCGAGTGCCGCGGCAAGTCTGGGATCGGTGTGCTGATACAGGTCCAGCAAGCGGGCCTGCGTATCGTCGCTGGCCGGAAGCAATTGTTGCGGCACCCATGTCATCACGGGAGCCTTGCCGCGAACCACCAGCGGCGTGACCGAACCGACGCCAAGGACGCGGCTTCCACGCGGATCGACCTGACCGTCCGACGCCAACCCGGCCAGCGCGCGATTGAGCCAGCCGGTTGCAACGGCACTGGGCTTGGCGATTCCGCTTTCCAGAACGTCCTGGCCGTCGAAATGCGACCGCTCGCGATAGGGCGTTGCGGTGGCGTGCACGATGGTGGCCTGCTGTGCCGCGTAAAGCCGGTGCAGATTTGGCATCGCCGGATTGAGCGCGAAGAAGCCATCGAGCGGCAGCGCCGGCGTCTTGCCGTCGAGGACAAGGGCCCGATCTCCGCGCAGGCCGATCCAGTCGGGGTCGCCGACGGGCGCGACCGCACCGAGCCCATCGAGCGCGCCTCTCAGCACGATCACGAGCATGCGCGGATCGCGGCCCTCGGCGCGCGCGAGCCTCGGCGTCTGGCTCCATGCGAACAGTGCGCCGGCGCCGAGCAATGCCTCGCGACGGCTCGGCAAATGGCGGCGAAAACCCATGTTCACCTCCTCTGGCATTCGGCTGCCATGAACAACAGCGCGAGCGCCTGCTGGCGGCTCTCGGCGCGGCCCACCGCCTGCTTCACCTCGGCCGAAACCGACGATGCGAAGGCGGTCTCGATCACACCCTGGGGATCGACCTTGCCCGCGATGCGCTCCGCGAAGTAATTGGCGACGTCCAGCCGCCGCCCCATGCCATCGATCCAGGATGCCTCGTCGTCCGGAAAGCCCTTGGGCGAAGCAGGACGCCACAAGGGTTCGCCGAGAAGCGCTTGCCCGTCCGTGAATCGCACAGGATCGGCCTGCGTGAGGCCTGTGGCGCGAACCATGCCGGCGACCCACTCGCTCGGCCGCTTGAGTTTGGTGGGCGGCTGGGTCCAGGATTCGTCGGACGAAACCATCGCCCTGGCAATCTCCTTGAGATCGCCCGAGCTATCGAGGAACACCTTCGCCATCCGCTCGACCAGCGGAGCGGGCGGCGTATCGGCAATGAAGTAGCTCGCCAGCCTGGTCGCGACATGCGCGGCGGTCGCGGGATGAGCGGCCAGATCGCGGAGCACGGCGCGTCCCTGCTCCACCCCTTCGTCCTCATAGAGCTTTCCCAGCACCTTCTGCGCGCCGGGTTCGTGCAGGCGGGGATTGAAACTGAACTCGCCACCATGCTCGGGATTATCGCCCGGCGGCAGCAGGCTCCATCCGGTCAGCACGTTGGCGAAGCTGATGACGTCATCCTGGGTGTAGCCGCTGCGGACGCCCAGCGTGTGCAACTCCAGGGTCTCGCGGGCCAGGTTTTCGTTGAGGCCACGGGTGCGGTTGATGCCGGCGACCGAATTCGGCCCCATCGAACCGGGGTTGTCCAGATAGAACAGCATGGCCGGATGGCCCTCGACGGCCAGCAGCATATCGGCGAACCGACCAAGCACGTGGGGACGAATGGCCTCGCGCTCATAGGCGCCGGACATGCTCTGGATCTTGTCGGCCGAGATGCAGAAATGATTGGACCAGAACCAGACCAGCCGCTCCACGAATCCGATCTCGGCGCCCAGCGCCGCCTCGATGCGGACCTTCGCCTCTTCGAGATAGATCGGCCGCCCCGGATCGGGGACGGCTTCGGCGGCGATCTTAGCCGCCATCGCGCCGGCGCCTTGTTCGCTCCCCTCCATCATCGTGGGCGCTGCCGCCATCTGTTGTTTTTTCGCTTCCTTTTGCTCGCGGGCAGCGACGATCGCCTTGGCTTGCCGTTTCGCGTTCGCATCGGCGACGGTACGGAAGGCCTTGGAGCTCGAAGGCAGCGCGGCTGCGGCAACCTCGGCCGCGGACGGTCGATCGAGTTCGGCGATCAACGCGCCGCGCGGATCGGCCTCGATGGCCGCAATCGATCCCGGGCGCGGCCCCATCCCGAAACGATGGAGGGCCAGCGCTGCTACAGCCTTTGCGGAATCGCTCATGGCAATGCCCCGACGGATCGGGAAGCTCTCACGCCGGGCACAGAAGGTGGCGCGGGGCTTCGAAAAAATTGCTACGTATCGTAGTGCTACTGACTGTAACATTAGGCAATTTTCGATGCAAGTGCCGTCGCAACCGCGACGCGCGCGTCCGCGACCCCGGGCCAAACCCGGCCTTGGCCGCGTGGCCCCTGCCCGCGCAAGCGCGTTTGTCGCGAGGGAAGACCGGTTCGGGTTTCCTACTGCGGACCCAGCGCAATTCGTCCGATCATGCCGTCCTTGACCAGGGCGATCCGCCATTCCGCCGTACCATTGGCGAAATGAGCCATGTAGATGTCGCTGCCCATACCGGTGACGCCCCGAAACGACACGGCGCGCAGCGCGCCAAGCCGGCCCAGGATGGCCTGGTTGAAGGGAAGCTGCTGGCGTGTCTGCGCGGCCACCTCAGGGGTCATGCGATCGTAGTTCGGTTCGCCGCGGCCCATGGCCTCGATGTATCGGCGCAGCATCTCTTCGCTTCCAGCCAGCGGCGTCGTGCGCCGCGACAGCGGATGCTCTCGCTGACCATCTGCCCCGGCCCCCTCGACCGTGTGGTAACGCGTGCTCTGTCCGGGCAGCACGATCTCGAGACATTTCCCCGACGCGTCAGCGACAACCCACGGGCTGTCGACCGAAGTCAGGACCGTGGATGACATGTTCTCGCCGATCGTGCCCTCGGCCGTACGCTTTCCCTCGGAGTTGAGCTTGTACAGCTGGATGCCCGCGCCGGTGGCGTTGTAGAACAACAAGTGGACCGGCGCGGTGTCGGCCCGGGATTTCAGATCCCGCTCCCCGGAACAGCCGACCACTCCGCCGGGCGCATCATCGCCATCTGCCCGGAAGATGGCATCCTCGACCTTGCCATCCGCTCCCAGCAGCAGCCGAAACTCCGCGAAACCATTGGCGAACTTCACGCCGTAGAAGTCGTAACCGCCGGGGCCGACGCCGCGAAAGAAGATCGATTCCACCGCGCCGAGCGCATTGAACATGGCCTGCAGTTCGGACGCCTCGCGGCGGATTTTTGCTGCCAGCGATGCACTCATCCGATCATAATTGGGGGCGCCGCGGCGCACGTCCTCGATCCCTCGCAGGATCGCCTCCTTGCTGCCCGGCATCGGGGCCTGTTCTCTGAATCGATCGGGGACTTCCGAAATGCGACGCGCAAACTCCTCCTCGATCGCCTTTGCCCTGGCAATGCCGACCCGCGGCGCGACCCGGGCTCCCGACACCGGATCATCAAGCAAGACCTGCGTCACCCCGGCCTGGGCATCGCGCAGGAAAACAACGAGATCGTCATGGTCGCTCGAGAAGGCATCGGCGCCGCCGGCCTTGACCTCGAATTTCGGCCGTCCGGTCTCCTGGACGTAGAGCCGCTCGCCGTCGCGGGTTACCGTCAGCACGCGGCTCGGCGCCAACTGGTACCAGCCCACGTATGAATTGAGCGGCCGCGCATCCGGCTCGATGCCCCTCCACGACATCTCGGCGATCCGCGCGGCGCGCACGTCGCGACCGTTCTGGCTCACCGTCAGTTCGGACGGCTGTCGGTCAAGACCGGCGGCCAGGGTGATCTGGCCGGCCGCCGCTGGATAGGAATAGGTGCCATCGCCCGCTGCGGCCAATCGGACTTTCCGCTGCCCGCTCAGCTGCCCGAAGAGATCGTCGCCTTGCAGGGAAACGGCGAAGATCGACCCCCGACCCAATGCGTAAAAGGAGACGTGCTCGGGCTTGCGCACCGTCCTTGCATCTCCCGCACCGTCCATGGTCAGGGACGATGCCGGCGGCGTGCGGTAGGTGATGCTGCCGGCAGAAACGACGACTACCGGCAGAATGGCTGCCGCAGCCCAAATCCGCTTCCGACGGCCCAGCTTCGCCGGGGTCGTGGGTGCAGCGAGAATGCGCTCGACGCGCGCGCGTACCGTGCTCGCCCTCGCCATTTGCAGCCCCGCCGGCGCCTGCCGATCGCGCTGCACGAGATCGAGGAGGATCTCGGCGTAAGACAATCTGTCTTGCAGAACTTCGAGCGCCCGCGCGTCACTGATGATTTCGGCAAGCTCCGCCAGCCGGATCAGGTGCCACCACGCGAACGGACTGAACCAGAATACCGCACGATTGAGCGAGGCCAGCAGCAGGACGTAGAAATCCCGGTTGGCGACGTGGGCCCCCTCATGCGCAAGCACGGCGCGGCGCTTCGGCGTATCCCAATCGATGCATTGCGGGGGAAGCAGGATAGTCGATCCGAACGTGACGGGACCCGTGACGACGCTGCTCACGCGCACGCGCCAGCCCGCAGTCCAGGATTCACTGATCGGCTCTGCGGCGCGCACCAGCCGCCACGTCAGATGAACGCCGACCGCCAATCTCAGCAGCAGCAGGCCGGCGACCGATGCATAGATCGCCGTCGCGACGGCCAGCCAATTGACGACGGCGTAACTCTCGCCGCGGGCCGCGACGGGAATTGCCTGCGCCGACGGCAGCGACGCGCCTAGCGGCTCCGGACTCCCGGCGGGCCACAGGTTTTCAGGCCACAGGTTTTCGGCTGCGGGCACCGGCAAGGCGTCGGTGGTGATGCCGACCACCGTCCAATGCATCAAGAGCGGCATCGACAACGACGCCATCAGCACCATGACCCAGCATGTCATGTGCAGATGTGGATTTCGCAACCGAAGAAGATTCAAGCCAATCCACACGACGCTTCCGAGAATGAGGGAACGAAGCGCCGATTCCGCCAGAATCGTCAGCATCATTTTTT
>JBAUUA010000963.1:0-4504 GCA_049582465.1 Bradyrhizobium sp.
CCCAACATGAGCGTCGAGAGCGCGGTGGCGATCGCCGGCGGCTTCTCGCCGCGCGCCCGGCGCGACGCCGTCACGCTGACCCACACCGACGCTTCCGGATCGATGCGCATGGTGGCGCCGCTCGGAACGCCCGTCAGCCCGGGCGACACCGTGCTGGTCGGCGAACGCTGGTTCTGATCATGGCCGCTGACCCGGACCAGCCGCTTCGTATCCTGCACGCGGTGCGCGCGCCGGTCGGCGGAATTTTCCGGCACATCCTGGACCTCGCCAACGGACAGGCCGAGCGCGGCCACCATGTCGGCATTATCGCCGACAGCCTGACCGGCGGCGAACGCGCCGAGGCGGCGCTGAAGGAAATCGCCCCCCGCCTCAAGCTCGGCGTTCAGCGCATCGCCATTCGCCGCGAACCCCATCCCACGGACTTGCTGGTATGGTTCCGCTTCATGTTCCTGATCTGGCGGCTGAAGCCCGACGTGCTGCATGGCCACGGCGCCAAGGCCGGTGCCTTCGTCCGCTTGCGACACCGATCCAGGAACAAGATCCGCATCTACACGCCGCATGGCGGCTCGCTCCACTACCCGCTGGATACGTTCAAGGGCGCCTTCTACAGCCTCCTGGAAGGTGCGCTGATGAACAACACCGAACTGTTCCTGTTCGAGAGCGCGTTCGCCCGCGACACCTATCAACGCACCATCGGCATCCCGAAGGGGCTGGTGCGCTGCGTGTTCAACGGCGTCACCGCCGACGAGTTCGATCCGATCGTCAAGGCCGATGACGCCACCGACGTCGCCTATGTCGGCGAGTTCAGGCACATCAAGGGCGCCGATCTCCTGATCGATGCGGTGGCGCGGCTGCGCGCCGGCGGCAAGCCGGTCACGTTGACGCTCGGCGGCGACGGCGAGGAAATGGACGCACTCAAGGCCCAGGTTCAAAGGCTCGGCCTTACCGAAGCCGTGCGCTTCATCGGCCACGTCAAGGCCCGACACGGCTTTTCCAAGGGCAACCTCCTGGTGGTTCCCTCGCGCGGGGATTCGATGCCCTATGTCGTGATCGAGGCGGCCGCGGCAGGAATTCCGATGGTAGCCGCCAAGGTCGGCGGCATTCCGGAGATCTTCGGCCCCCATACTGACGCGCTGTTTGCGCCCAGCAACGTCGACGCGATGGCGGCCGCGATCAAGACCGCGCTCGCCGATCCCGCCGCCGCACAGGACCGCGCAAAGACGCTGCGCGAAAGAGTCCTCCTGCTTTTTTCGCAGAAGGCCATGGTCGAAGGCGTGCTGGCCGGCTACCGCGACGCATTTGCAGATCGTTAACCGTTCTTTACCACCGATAACCGTTTCTTCCGATTTGTCCGTTAAGCCGGGAGCCGGGGAATTCCGCCTCGGCGCGCGCATGCCTAGCTGCCTGTGCGACACACGGACTTGGGAACAGTGGAACCGATCAACGCACGCTCAATGTTAGATGCCGCGGCCTCAGTCGCTGCGACCGCACCCGCGGCAGATCGTTCTCCGGTTGAGCGCCGCCGGCGGCTGTCGCAGGCCGCGCTTGCGGTCGCCAACCAGAAGGTACGGCGCGCTTATTCGCCGATCGTGATCGCGGGCGCGGTGCGCGTCGCCGATTTCGTTTTGCTCAGCCTGGTCGGCATTGCGCTCTATTTCGGATATGTGACGCCGCTTGCCGGTTTTAGCTGGGCATACGTCGCCGCCATTTTCGGCATGACTGCGGCCGCAGTGATCTGCTTCCAGGCCGCAGATATCTACGATGTCCAGATATTTCGCGGCCGGCTGCGGCAGATGACGCGAATGATTTCATCCTGGGCCTTCGTGTTCCTGCTGTTCATCGGCGCCTCGTTCTTCGCCAAGCTCGGCAACGAAGTGTCGCGGCTATGGCTGTCGGCATTCTTCTTCGTGGGTCTCGCCGGGCTGATCGCAGAACGAATGCTGCTTCGTTCGATGGTGCGCGGCTGGGCGCGCGATGGGCGGCTCGACCGCCGCACCATCATCGTCGGTTCTGACCAGAACGGGGAGCAACTGGTCGAGGCGCTCAAGGGCCAGGACGATTCGGACATCGATATCCTCGGCGTATTCGACGACCGCAACGACACCCGCGCCCTGGAGAGCTGCGCCGGCAGTCCGAAACTCGGCAAGGTCGATGACATCGTCGAGTTCGCCCGCCGCACCCGGGTTGACCTCGTGCTGTTCGCGCTGCCGATTTCGGCGGAGACGCGGATCCTCGAAATGCTGAAGAAATTGTGGGTCCTTCCGGTGGACATCCGGCTCTCCGCCCACACCAACAAGCTGCGCTTCCGTCCGCGCTCCTATTCCTATCTCGGCAAGGTCCCGACGCTGGACGTGTTCGAGGCGCCGATCACCGACTGGGATCTGGTGATGAAGTGGCTGTTCGACCACGTCGGCGGCGGGATCGTTCTGCTGTTCGCCGCGCCGGTGATGGCGCTGGTGGCGCTCGCCGTAAAACTCGACAGTCCGGGGCCAGTGCTGTTCCGCCAGAAGCGCTTCGGCTTCAACAATGAGCGCATCGACGTCTTCAAGTTCCGCTCGCTGTATCATCATCAGGCCGACCCGACCGCCGCAAAGGTCGTGACCAAGAACGACCCCCGCGTCACCCGGGTCGGACGCTTCATCCGCAAGACCAGTCTCGACGAACTGCCGCAGCTCTTCAACGTCGTGTTCAAGGGCAATCTGTCGCTGGTCGGCCCCCGTCCGCACGCCGTGCAGGGCAAGCTGCTGAGCCAGCTGTTCGACGAGGCGGTGGACGGATATTTCGCCCGTCACCGCGTCAAGCCCGGCATCACCGGCTGGGCGCAGATCAACGGCTGGCGCGGCGAAATCGACAATGAGGAAAAGATCCAGAAGCGCGTCGAGTTCGATCTCTATTACATCGAGAACTGGTCGGTGCTGTTCGATTTCTACATTCTGCTCAAGACGCCGCTGGCGCTGATGACCAAGAACGAGAACGCTTACTGAGCATGATCCGGAAAACGCGGAGACGCGGTTTTCCGACAAGATCATGCTCAAAATGACAGGACTCCGGGCATTTCGCTCCGGTCTTGAGTACGGGTTGCGTAAGTTTGCGAGTGTGTCATGGCGTATGCGGCGACAGCCGAGGGCATTGCTTCAGCGGCGACATCCTCGCCACGGTTGCTGGCACTGCAGCGCGCGCTCGTGTGGCTCATCGGCGCCAGCGTCGCCATCGTTTTTGTCGAGCCGAGCCCCTACGAGCTGACGACCGTCACCGCCGCCGTGGTCTTCGTCGCCACGGGCCTGCGCCTGCGGCTCGTGTTCATGCCGCTGTTGCTGCTCTTGTTCCTCGTCAATGTCGGCTATTCCATCGGCGCCATCCCGTTCATGGACAAGCCCGAGGTCGCCAACTGGATCGCAACATCCTGGTACATGGCGGTCACGGTGATGTTCCTGGCCATGGTCATCTCAGAAGACACCGAGGCGCGGCTGGACATGCTCGGCCGTGGCCTGATCGTCGGGGCATTGATCGCGTCGATTGCGGCCATCGCCGGCTATTTCAACCTCGTCCCCGGCGGACATGACCTGCTGACGCTGTACGAGCGCGCCCGCGGCACCTTCAAGGACCCGAACGTGCTCGGCGCGTTCCTGATCCTCCCCGCGCTGTTCGCGCTGCAAAGCGTCGTGTCCGACCGGCTTGGCAAATCGTTCCGCAGCGCGATCTCGCTCGGTGTCATGGCGCTCGCGATCCTGCTGGCATTTTCCCGCGCGGCCTGGGGAGGGCTCATCCTCACCTCGGCCTTCATGCTGGCACTGATGGTGCTGACCAGTTCGTCGCGCCCGCAGCGCTCACGCATCATCGTGACGTCGCTCGTCGCCATCATTGCCGTGGCGGCGCTGCTCGCGGTGCTGCTGTCGTTCGATTCGATCAGCGAGATGTTCCGGCAGCGTGCCAGCTTCGATCAAAGCTACGACGAGGGCCGCTTCGGCCGGTTCGGGCGGCATATTCTCGGCGCGCAAATGGCGCTCGACCTTCCCTTCGGCATCGGGCCGCTGCAGTTCCACAGGTACTTTCCCGAGGACACCCACAACTCCTATCTGAACGCCTTCATGTCCGGCGGCTGGATTTCCGGCATCTGCTATCCGGCACTGGTGTTCATCACCGTGATCATGGGCTTTCGCCACGTCTTCGTCCGCGTACGCTGGCAGCGCGCCTATCTCGCGATCTTCTCGGCATTCCTCGGCACGGTCGGCGAAAGCTTCATCATCGACACCGACCACTGGCGGCATTTCTGGATGATGCTGGGCGCGATGTGGGGCATGTTCGTCGCCGCCCAGCCCTACAAGACCGCCTCGGACCACGCGCTCACGGCGCCCGCCGACACGAGCGCGGCCTAGCTGTGGTGTTTCAGGAGGTTGTCCATCTGGTCTGAACCGAGGAAGCTGAGGTTGCGAAGCTTCAGTGTTCCAAGGAGAGACCAGATGAACGTCCACAAGAATGCGCCTTTGGCGCCCAAAGGTCGAGA
>JBAUUA010000964.1:0-3012 GCA_049582465.1 Bradyrhizobium sp.
CCCCACGGTTTCAACCAGGGTGGCGGGCTTGGATGGACGCTCATCGGGGTCGAACGCCAACCCGATGACGGCCCGCTGTCCCGCAGGCGTCGACACGGGCCAGAAGTCGAGGCGCGAGGTGTCGAATGGGTAGATCCCTGCAGGGACTGGCCGACCAGTCGTCAGGGAAGACCGCGCAGCCTCCATTTCCGCATCGAGGAGCTGGATTTCGCCGCGCTTCTCGCTGAACGTTACGAGATTCTCCGACATGAGCATCACGACAACGGGAACCTGAAAGAGCGCTTCAAGCGTGGTAGCCGCGAGAGAGACGACTTCCCTTGCATCGTCGGCACCGACGACATCGTGACCATAGAGCTGCAGAATTGTTGCTTGCCGCATCAGGAGCGCCGCCTCGTCCGCCCTGCGCCTGGCGATCGAGGCCACGCCGCTTGCAATACATCCGACAACGAAAAGCAGCCCGATGGCCCAAACGTTCGCGGGGTCATCGACCATGAGCGAATAGCGCGGCTCGGTAAAAAAGAAATTGTACGCGAGCGCTCCGAGGACGGCCGAGCAAAGCGACGGTCCCAACCCGAAGGCGGCGGCAGCGACGACGACGGGTATGACAAAGACCAGAGACAAATTCGGTATGGTGACCTTGCTGTCCAACCCAACGGCGATAACCGTTGCAAGGGCCGTCATGACAACGGCAGCAAGATATCGCACCGCGATCGGGGCGCTTGACAGTCGCAAGACCTGAAGGGGATCAGAATCTTCGAGCTGGTCTATCTCGCTTGGCAACGTTGCTTTCGGAGTGGTCATGGCGATTGCTCATTTTGAAGAAGGCGCGCGCTCGGCCGCGGGGCTCGGCATTGCGGTGACAGTGCACTTTCACCGGGCGGCGGCTCGCCTGGTGGGATGACAGGGTACGACGACACGGGCGAGGACTATTAGCGCTACACGTGAACTGAGTGCATGTCACCGTAATCCGCAGACGCTGCACAGCGTCCCTCACTCGAACTTGGCGGGCGCCGAGGCCGGTCTGGTCGCGTCCAGCAGAAACATCACCAATTGGTCCAGATCGGTCGTCCCGCTGCTGGCTACTTCCATGGGCATGTCCGGGCCGTGGCCGACCATTGCCTGACCGGCTTCCGTGCGGTTTATCCCGTGCGGCGTTCTTTGGCTGACCCGACCGGCAAGCACATAGAATGATTCCGAGCCGGGATGCGAATGCACCGGTGTTTTGGAGCCCGGCGGACCGCCGGCGTGATTGATCCGCAGCAGATATTCAGGCGCCGCGAAGACCGGTACCGGGCCAACCTCCGCGACTATGGTGCCGCCGGCCGTCGCGCCGCCCTTCGGGCCGAGGGTGAACAACCAGACTTTGCCCGAGACCGCTGCGGCCAATGACGTCGGACTGGCGTCCGCAGCGCTTTGCGCCTGTTCGAGTGCCGGGAAATTCTCGATCCGCCAATAAAGCGGTCCCTGTGGCAATCCGCTGAGTTTTTTCTCCGCTACCGGGCTGACAATGAATTGTCCCGGCTCGGCTGCTGACGGCGACGACAGCAATAATGCCATTGTAAACAGCGAGACTGCCCAGGATGCGAAACACCACGTGTCTATTCTTCGCTTGTTCATCGTGTCACCCCCCGATTGCGCTTGCAGCATCGCGTCAACTAACCGGAGCAGAACGGCAGACCGAAGAACGATAACACCTTCTTCGGGAAGAGTCCGGGCGATTTCCGCTTTAGGTCTGTGCGTAGATAGATTCATTCGCGTCCTGGACCTTCTTCGGCCGGCAACGGCGCTGACAGTGCATTCGACGGAGCGCCGGTGGGGCGTTCAGGATGACGTGGTTTTTCCTACCAGTTCGACAAGATGGGCCCGCGAGGGTGCGGGGTCAAACGGATCGGCAAAATATTGCGTTTCGTGGGCGACCAGTCCGTCACGGAATTCCATGATGCTCACGGTGTAGGATGGTTTGCCATCATAGGTAAGCACGAATTCGGTGACCCAGAGGTCGCCGCTGCCGATCATCCGCCGGACCGTAAAGCGCTTCTTGTTCGGCTGAACGAATCGGCTCTCCTGAATGTTGTGCCGGCCGCGAATCCGCTCGCCCGATTGCGGATAATCAAGCACGGCATCCTCGCGGTAGATTTCGTGTTCGACGTCAAAATCGTTCGCGTCGGAAGCATCCCAATGGCGCTCGAGCGCCGTCCGCACGGTTCGATCATCCATCTCAATCTCCCACGGCTGTAGGCCATTCCTGAAACGTGGGGCGCTATGGCCGATCGCGCCAGTCGTGTGTACGGATTTTTGTCGGCCAGTGGCGCGAGCGACTTCTCGCCTCGGTTTGAAATTACGGGACGGCGCACTTTAGGTGAGCGCCGGGTCCCGTCACTTCGCCGCCAGATAGACCTCGCCGAGCAGCGAGGAATTCGACCACGGCACCTGCTTGCCATTGGTCTTGGCGACGACTTCGGCGCGCACCCGGGTCAGCATCTGCTGCACTTCCAGTTCGGGCGTGCCGATGTGGCGCGACAGCGCCGCCGAGAACGGGCTGTTGGCGCCGTCACCGTCGAGCGCCACCTGTCCGGGCGCGGTCGCGAATGCGATCAGGGTGCCTGCGCCCAGCGTGGCGCCGGTGCCGAGCACCGACGGCGCCGCCAGTCCTGATCCGGCTTCGATGGCGCGGTCCGGTCCGGCCGAGGCCACCTGTTTGGCGACCGGATTGTTGCGGCAGGCATCGAAGATCAGGATGTTGGTGCGCACCTGGTCGTCGAGCGCGGCCAGGATCGTATCCATGTCGACCATGCCGTCGGTGAAATTGCCGCCGCCGGCCAGGCGCACGTCGACCGGGATCAGGTAATTGCGCCCGTCGAGCTGAACGCCGTGGCCGGCGTAATAGACCACCGCGACCTGCGCGCGCGCCGCCTCGCGCAGGAAATCGCGCGTCATCTTCTGCATGCTGGCGCGGTCGAGATCGATGCCTTCCGAGACAACAAAGCCGATGTCGCGCAGGCTTTTCGCGAC
>JBAUUA010000965.1:0-6586 GCA_049582465.1 Bradyrhizobium sp.
TTCCGGTGTGACCTGACTAACGCGTGTGCGCATCTCCACTATCTCTGCACACGCGGCTATCGGGCGCATCGGGCGCCCGGCATTCCCTGCGCCCTCCGATGAGGAGGGCGGAACGTAAAGGCCAAACCTCGCGCGATATCCGCGGCGAGATCGCGAAACTGTGGCTGTTTGAAATTCAAATCCGGTGGGTGACTATCCGTCGTCCCTGCGAAAGCAGGGACCCATAACCACAGGGCGCGGTTGTTGCGCGAAAGCCGGCCAACAGCGTTTTTCACAACAGGCAGCACGGGGTATGGGGCCCTGCTTTCGCAGGGACGACGATGGAGCGCCGCTACAACGCTGCCAGCACCGCTTTCGCAATATCGGCGGTGCCATTGCGACCGCCGAACTCCATCGGCTTGATGCCATCAGCATAGGCCTTGTCGACCGCGCGCTCGATGCTTTCAGCGGCTTCGGCGGCCTGCTCCAGCCCGTGCTTGTCGGCCAGCCAGTCCAGCATCATCGCGGTGGACAGGATCATGCCGGTGGGATTGGCCTTGCCCTGCCCCATGATGTCGGGCGCGGTGCCGTGGCAGGGCTGGAACACCGCGTGGGTGTCGCCGATATCGGCCGAGGGCGCCATGCCCATGCCGCCGATCAGGCCGGCGGTCATGTCGGAGAGGATGTCGCCGAACATGTTCTCCATCACCATGACGTCGAAATCCCAGGGCCGTTTCACCAGAAGCGCCGAGCAGGCGTCGACGTAAAGCCGGTCGGTCTTGACATCTGGATGGCGTTTGGCGGCCTCGTCGAACATCTCACGAAAGAAGGCAAACGCCTTGAACACATTGGCTTTGTCGACGCAGGTGAGCTGTCCGGGGCGGCCGCGCGCTTTGCGCCGTTCTGCCAGCCGAAACGAAAACTCGAACAGCCGCTCCGAGGTTTTTCGCGTGATGACGAGCGTCTCGCGCGCCTCTTTATCGGTGACGACGCCCTTCCCCATCGAGGCGAACAGGCCCTCGGTGGACTCCCGGATCACGACCAGATCGATGCCGCGCTGGTCGGCGCCGACGATCGGACTGGGGACTCCCGGGATCAGCCGCGCGGGACGCACGCCGGCGTAGAGGTCGAAGTGAAACCGCAGTTCGACCTGCGGCATGATTTCGGTGTTGTCGGGGTAGCGCACCGAGGGAAGGCCGCAGGCGCCGAGCAGGATCGCGTCCGCCTCGGCGCACAGCCGCAACGTCGAGTCCGGCATCGACTTGCCGGTCGCCAGATACTCGTTGGCGCCGGCCGGCGCCTCGGTGAAGCGAAACTTCAGGTCCGTCGTCGCTTCAACCTTGCGCAGAACTTCAAGGGCTGGCGCCATCACCTCGGGACCGATGCCGTCGCCGGCGAGGACGGCGATATGAAGCGCGTTGTTAGCGGACATGGGAAACCTCTTGAAAAGACTGACGTATGCTAACCGTCATTGCAAGCGAAGCGTCTGAAACGGTCATTCCGGGGCGATGCGAAGCATCGAACTACGATGTGCAATTGCACATCGGAGAATCTCGAGATTCCGGGTCTGGTGCTAACGCACCATCCCGGAATGACGGACGACTACGGCGTGAGCACCGCGCGCCCGACGAGCCGGCCCTTCTGAAGGTCGACCAGCGCCTCGTTGGCCTTGGCCAGCGGCATCGGCGTCACGGGTATGGGCGCGATTTTCTTGGCGCGCACGAGATCGAGCAGCTCCTGGGTCTCCCTGAGATTGCCGACATAGCTGCCCTGGATGGTGAGCGCCTTGATCGGGATCAGTGGCAGCGCCCAGGTCGCGCCGCCGCCGAACAGGCCGACGATGACGAGCTTGCCGCCCTTGGAGAGGCAGTCGAAGCCGAGCTGCGTGGTCTTGGCGTTGCCGACGAGATCGATCACCGCGCGGATCGGCCCGCCGGCTTTCTGGGCAAGCTGCTCCAATGCATCCGGGGCCGAGCCGTCGACGGTCGCGAGCGCGCCGGCCTTTTCCGCGGCTTCGCGCTTGCGCGCGTCGATATCGACCACGATGGCGCCCTTGCCGCCCATCGCCTTCAACAGCGACAGCGCCATCAGGCCGAGGCCGCCGGCGCCGATGATGACGATCGGCGTCTTGAAGTCCGCCTCGACCTTCTTCAGGGCGCTGTAGGTGGTGACCCCCGAGCATGCATAGGGCGCCGCGGTGACGGGATCGAGGCCCTTCAAATTCAGGAGATACTTCGGATGCGGCACCGTCATGTGGTCGGCATAGCCGCCGTCGCAATAGACGCCGAGCGAGGCCGGCTTCAGGCACATATTCTCGTCGCCGGCGAGGCATACCTCGCATTTGCCGCAGCCGATCCAGGGATAGACCAGCGCGACGTCGCCGACCTTGAGATCCCCGGCCACAGCCTTTGCATCCGGTCCGAACGCCACCACCTCGCCGACCGTCTCATGGCCCATGGTCCGCGGCAGCGACACGCCGCGATCCTTCAAGGACAGCGGCTTGCGCCCATGGCCGAGATCGTAGCCGCCTTCCCAGATATGCAGGTCGCTGTGGCAGACGCCGGCCGCCTTCACCTTGATCAGGACCTGCGTGCCCGTCGGTTGCGGGGTCGGCTGATCCACTTCCTTCAGGGGGGCGTTGAACTCGGCCACCATAAAACTTTTCATCGCTTCTCTCCCGATTATTCTTGTTCTCGTTCTAACGCTTGCTCAAACTCTTGCGCAGAGATTGCCGCGCATTCCCATACGCTTGCTAGACGTTTAGCCGGCCGCGATCAATGGATGATGGCAGGCGGCGAACTGCCGGGGTGCCAGCTCGCGGAGTTCCGGCACCTCGTCGCTGCAGCGCTGGTCGGCCCGGGGGCAACGGGTGCGGAAGCGGCAGCCGGACGGCGGCGACATCGGCGACGGCGGCTCGCCGACCGCCACGCTTTCGGCCGGCCGAACATCCGGATCTGGCACCGGGATCGCCTCGATCAGGAGCGCGGTATAGGGATGGGCGGGGTGGGCGAACACCTGCTCGGACGGCCCGACCTCGCACAGCCGGCCGAGATACATCACGGCCACCCGGTCGCTCACCGCCTTCACCACCGCGAGGTCGTGGGCGATGAACAGCAGCGTCAGGCCGAAGCGGGCCTTCATGTCCTCCAGCAGATTGAGGATCTGCGCCCGGATCGAAACGTCGAGCGCCGACACCGGCTCGTCGCAGATGACGAATTCGGGATTGAGCACCAGCGCGCGCGCGATGCAGATGCGCTGGCATTGGCCGCCGGAAAACTCATGCGGCAGGCGCCCCATCACCAGCGAGGGGTCGAGCCCGACCGCGCTGAGCACTTCATGGACGAGTTCCTGCCGCTTGTCGGGATCCTTGACGCCCGCGATCACCAGCGGCTCGGCGACGATATCGCCGATCCGCCGCCGCGGATTGAGCGAGGCGATCGGGTCCTGGAAGATCAGCTGCACGCGCCGGCGCATCCTGCGCAAGGCATCGCCGTGCATCGCCGTGAGGTCCTGGCCGTCGAACAGCACCCGCCCCGATTCCGCCCGGCGCAACTGCAGCACCGCGCGGCCGAGCGTGGACTTGCCGCAGCCGGACTCGCCGACCAGCCCCAGCGTCTCGCCGCGCGCCACTTCCAAGCTGACATCGGACACCGCGTGAATGGTCCTGCCGCCCACGGCATATTCGACGACGAGGTTTTGCACCCTCAGCAACGGATCGGACGGAGGCGATGGCCGGATGGCTTCCGTCATGCGCCCACCCCGGCCGGCGCCAAAATCGGGTGGAAGCAGGCAAACTGGTGCTCCGGGGATTCCGCCGGCGTGAGCACGGGCTTCTCACGATGACACAGCCCGGCGGCATAGCGGCAACGCGGCGCGAACGAGCAACCCTGCAGCGGCCGGGTCGGATCGGGCGGACGCCCCGAGATCGCCGGCAACGGCGTGTGCGGGGCAGCATCGAGCTTCGGGATCGCCGCCAGCAGCGCCTGCGTGTAGGGCATATGCATGCTCTTGAACAGCAACGGCGTCGGCGCCCGTTCCACGACGCGGCCGGCATACATGACCGCGACTTCGTCGGTCCGGCCGGCGACCACGCCGAGATCATGGGTGATGATGATCATCGCCATGTGGCGGCGGCGCTGCTCCCGCGCCAGCAGATCGAGGATCTGGGCCTGAATGGTGACGTCGAGCGCCGTGGTCGGCTCGTCGGCGATCAACAGTTCCGGCTCGCACGACAGCGCAATCGCGATCGCGACCCGCTGCCGCATGCCGCCGGAGAGTTGATGCGGGTATTGTGCCAGCCGCTGCTCGGGCGCGGGAATGCCGACCGCCGCCAGCAATTCGGTGCTGCGGTTCTTCGCCGCCGTGCCGTCGAGTTCGAGATGCTCCTGCAGGGTTTCGATCAGCTGGGTGCCGATGGTCAGCACCGGATTGAGCGAGGTCATCGGGTCCTGGAACACGACGGCGAGCGAGCGGCCGCGCAATTTTCGCAGCCTTTCGCGATCGAGGCCCACGAGGTCCTGGCCGCCGAACATCACCCGGCCCGACAGTTTTGCCTTTTTCGGCAACAGTTGCAGGATCGCGCGCGACAGCATGGTCTTGCCGCAGCCGGATTCGCCGACGATGCCGAGCGTCCGCCCCGCGCCGACCGTCAGGTCGACATGATCCACCGCGCGCAAATTGCCGCGCGGCGTCGGCAGGTCGACCGAGACGTCCTCGACGGAAAGCAACGCCCGATCCGTCACAGCGCGCCCTGCCGCGGGTCGGTCAGCGCCCGCAAGGTGTCGCCGATCAGATTGAAGGAAAGCACGGTCAGGAACATCGCGACCGCGGGAATGAAAGCGAGCCGCGGCGCAATTTCCAGACTTTCCCGGCCCTCCCCGATCATGCTGCCCCAGCTCGATACCGGCGGCGGTACCCCGAGGCCGAGGAACGACAGCGCGCCTTCCGCCACGATGGTGACGGCGACACCGAGCAGGAAAAAGGCGAGCAGCGGCAGGAACACATTGGGCAGCAATTCGCGCAACAGGATGCGCGCATGGGTGGCACCCAGCGCCTGCGCCGCGATCACGAATTCGCGCCGCGCCAGCGTAAGCGTTGCCGCGCGCGCCACCCGCATGAACGCGGGAATGCCGAGCACCCCGAGAATGCAGGTGAGATTCAATAGTGATTGACCGAGATAGGCGGTCACCGCCAGCGCCAGGATCAACGGCGGAAAGGCCAGCAGCACGTCCATGCTGCCGACCACAAGCGATTCGAAGCGGCCGCGGAAATAGCCGGCCAGCATCCCGAGCGCGCCGCCGAACACAACGCCGATCACGGGCGCGCAAAGCCCGACCGTCAGCGATACCCGCGCGCCATAGATCAGCCGCGCCAGTTCGTCCCGCCCGAGACCGTCCGTGCCGAGCCAATGCTGCAGCGACATCGGCGCCCGACGCTCCAGCATGTCCATGTCGGTGGGACCCGGCAGCGGCAACAGCGGCGCGAGCGCGGCGGCGGCCAGGATGAAGACCGTCCAGCCCACCGCCGCCCAGAACAGCGGACCGAGCCGGCGCGTCCGCCCGAGCGGCGCGACGGCAACCGGCTCGTCAATGCCGAGTTCAAGCGTGGCCATGGCGAATCCTTGGATCGAGCACGGCGTAGAGCATGTCGACGACGAAATTCATCACGACAAAGCCGCCGGCCACGAACAGCACCACGCCCTGCAGGATGATGAGGTCGCGGGTGTAGATCGCGCCGACCAGCAGCCGGCCGATCCCCGGCAGCGCGAAGATGGTCTCGACGATCAGCGCACCGCCGATCAGACGGCCGATATTGATACCGGTGATGGTGATCAGCGTCAGCGAGGAGGGTTTCAGGGCATGCACAAACAGAATCCGCGACGCCTTCAATCCCTTGGCCCTGGCGAGTGCGATAAAATCTTCCTGCAACGTCGCGATCATGTCGGAGCGCAGCACCCGCATGATGCCCGGCCATTCGGCGAGCGCCAGGGTCAGCGCGGGCAGTACCATGAAGCGCAAATTCGCGACCGGGTCCTCGGCGAACGGCACGTAGCCGGTCGCCGGCAGCCAGCGCAGTTCGACCGCGAACAGATAGATCAGCAGGATCGCGGACAGGAATGTCGGCACCGACAGCATGCCGAAGGCGCTGCCGGTCATGAAGCGGTCGAAGGCGCTGCCGCTGCGCACCGCACAGGCGATGGCGACGGGAACGCCGATGGCAAGGCCTGCGAGTTCGGCAAAGAACATCAGTTCGAGCGATACCGGCAGCCGCTCGGCGACCGCCTGCAGTACGGTCTGGCCGGTCCGGAACGACCGGCCGAAATCGCCTTCCAGGATGTGACCGAGCCAACTGAGGTAACGCCACCAGATCGGCTGATCGAGCCCCATGTCATGGCGCAACGCCGCGACCTTGTCCGGCGTCGCCTGATCGCCGAGGATCACGTAAGCGAGGTCGCCCGGCAAAAGCGAAGCGATCAGGAACGTCAGCAGCGATACGGCAACCAGAACCGGCACCAGATACAGGAGCCTTCGAGCCACAAAGCCCAGCATGCCCGGCTATTCCATCCAGACATTGGATACGTCGATCACGCCGCCATAGATCTTCGGCA
>JBAUUA010000966.1:0-1581 GCA_049582465.1 Bradyrhizobium sp.
GCGTTTCAATGCCGCCGATCCGGATCATGACGGCACGCTGGACGCCAAGGAATTGAACAGCAAGGCCGGTCAGGCGCTGCTGCGGCTTCTGAGATAGTCGCAGGCCAGACCGCCGGCGTCGATCAGACGCCGCCGGGCTGGACGTAGCAGAAAACGTAACGGTTACGGCTGAGGAAGACGATGCCGTGACCGGTCGGATTCGATCTGTCCCATTTGAGTTTGTTGGTCGGAATTTCGATCTCCGTTCCGATATCGACATGAGGCCGGCCGCGCGGTTCGTCGGGCCGGTCGTCGGTGATTGTCACGTAGGTCTTGCCGTCCTTGACGTGGATCTCATCGGCCCAGTAGGCATCCGCTTCGCCGCAACACGACGCATTTGGAACGTCCGGCTGCATCAGGGCCTGGTACCATTCGCGGACTTCGGGATTGACTGCATCCCATTGGCCGAGATCACGGCCGTTCACGACTCCCATCAAGCAACCGAACATACCGAGAGAAAGGATGATGCGTTTCATCCGTGCGCGCTCCTGCGATTTCCGGCGAGATCATCGAAGCAATGTTCGTGCCGAAAATGCTGCACCGCAGCAGGCCGCGCAATAAACTAACGGCGAGTCAATAAACCATTACATATCAATCTGTTAAATGATGGGTGGCGCGAAGGCTCGGCAGCAATCGACGTGGGGATCGCAATCAATACCCGGATACTTCCGCGCGCGGGGCGAGGACGCTTAGTTCGGTCGAGCCCAGTGGGCAAAGCAGATCCAACCGAGCATGGCGGTCCCAAGAATCCAGATCGCAATGATCATTGTCGCTGCGAGCCTGCTTTGCGGACGCGTCGCGGCCTTGTCCGCGATCGCGCGATACTCGGCCATCAGGTCTTCGGGAATCAATGACACCACCAGCCAGATGCCGAGCGGCACGATAATCAGATCGTCCACGTACCCCAGGACCGGAACGAAATCCGGAATGAGGTCGATCGGCGAAAGCGCGTATCCCGCAACAGCGATCGCGACGATTCTTGCGTGCCAGGGCACGCGCGGACTGCGGGCGGCGAGGTAGACGGCGTGAACATCCCGCTTCAGCCGGCGCGCCCACCTCTTCAAGTTCTGGAGCATGGGTGGACCGGAAACAGGACGGCCGAAACTGATCACTTGAGCTTGCACTTGGTTTCGGGACGATCGAGACCAAGCGTATCGAGCGCCGATACCTGGTGAAGGAAGCCCTCCTGCGGCGACACCGATACGGTGTTCCTGCCGTCGAACAGCAGGATCGGCTGCCGCAATTGCAGGTTCCAGTCACGCAAGGTAAGCTTCTGGCCCTTGAAGGCCGCGACCGAGAAGTCCGGGCTTTTGATGAAAGCCAGCATCTTGCCGGGATCGCCGGAGCCGCCGCGGACCGCCGCCTCGCCGATCATCCGAACCGCCGTCCAAGCTTGCATGTCCTGCGCCGTCATCGCCCGCTGAAAAGTCTTTGTAAAACGGTTCTGCAGTTGCACGGCACCCCATTGATCGAACGCCGCATTCCATGTGGTGGGTACGAGCCCCGCAGAACCTGCGACGGGGCGGGCGTCCCATGTCCGGT
>JBAUUA010000967.1:0-2005 GCA_049582465.1 Bradyrhizobium sp.
TTTTCGCCGGCGAGTCCGCAACCCTGGACAGTCCCATATGGCACCGGCACGGGAACATGCCTTGCATGTCGCCGTGACCCGCGGTGGCGCTGATCATGTGGGGAGCAACGATCAGACGCGGTCCGCGGGCCATGCCGCTGTCGATGGCGTCGCGCAGGTTGACGGTGGGCCATTCCGGATCCAGCGTGCCCATGTCGCGAAGCGTCGTGAAGCCATAGCGCATGTATTGCTGGGCGTAATGCAGTCCTGCCAGCGCTTTGGCAGGCGAGCACTGCAGCGTTTGCCTCGCCAGATTCAGCCCGTCGATGCAGAGATGAACGTGGGTATCGATGAATCCGGGCGAAACCGTGCGGTCGCTCAAATCAAGGACGTTCGCGCCTCCGGGACGGCCGACCGAGCCGGAGACCTCGACGATGGTGTCATCTTCTATCAAGATTTCCGTCGGGCCGAGCATCGTGTCGCCCAGGCCGTCGAACAGTTTTCCGCAGATGATGACTGTTTTTGTCACTCTAGCCTCCGCCGGCCTGAACTCCTCGGCAACCGTCGCGCCAAACGTCCATCACCGAGCTCACCCGATGCTCATGACCTTTCGGGACCTTTCGAATCGACTTTTGCGACACTCGGATCGTGTTGATCCCTGATTTTCGCAACCGGAAGTCGCCAGCCGCGCCTCATCGCCATGACGCGGAGCGAGAAGCATGAAATCAGCGCTACCGCCGTCACGGGGGTGACGGGTAACTGAAGCATATGCCCGACCACCACGATGGCTGCGGCTGCCAGCGCCGCGACGGCATATAGTTCTGCACGAAGTACCGTCGGAACCTCTGCCAACAGCACATCACGGACCATGCCGCCGCCGATCCCGGTCACCATGCCAAGCACTATCGCCATGATCGGGTTCAGTCCGTGGGCCAGCGCTTTCGATGCGCCAGTGACGGCGAAGAGAGCAAGACCTGCCGCGTCGAAAATAAGGACCGAGTTCGACATCCGCACGATGAGGGGCGAGAAGTAGAAGGTGATGAGGCCGGCAAGGAGCGACACGCCGAGATAGCGCCAGTCCTCGACCGCGCCGGGTGGGACGACGCCGATCAGCAGGTCCCGGGTGATACCCCCCGAATTCGCAGCCGCGAACGACAGCACCAGAACGCCGAACAAGTCCAGCTCGCGCTTGACCCCCGCCACCCCCCCGCTGAGCGCGAAGACGAAGGTACCGGCGAGATCAAGCACAAGAGGAAACTTCTCCATGATAGGCCTTCTCGTCCGAGACAGAGATAAACGCCTTGTCGCAGGTCGCCGATCCGCGGGCTAAGCTGGCAGCCATGCACGGGTCGCGACGACCAGCGCTTCAACACCTATTTGCAACGTGGGGTGAAGAACTGGTGCGAATTTTGGGCTGTGGTTCACCGGAAGCTCGTTGAGCTTATTGGCGGCTTTCGCCTTCGCGTACGTATCCGGATCGGTGCCCCCGACGAACCAGAAAACCGAGGGTACGTGCCATTCGGTACCGAACGATCCGAAGTCCTCGCTCGCTGGGGCAGGCCCCGTTTCCCGGACGCGCTCGGTGCCGAAATGTGCCCGGAATGCGTCCACCACGCGTTTGCTGGCCTCCCGGTCGTTCAAGTTGAGAGGGTAATGATCCAGCGTCGTGATTTCGGGTTTGCGAGGGGCGCCGGAGGCTGCCGCTTCGGCATTGACGATCCGCTCGATAGCAGCCAGCACGCGCGTCCTTACACCAGCGTCGAAAGTCCGTACATTCAGCTTGATGATGGCCTCGTCCGGAATGACGTTTTCCTTCGTCCCCGCCTGCAACACGCCGATGGTTACGACCGCTGCCTCCGCAGCGGCGGTCTCGCGCGAAACGATGGTCTGCAGCCGCATCACCGTAGCGGCCGCCATCACCACCGGATCGATGCTCGCCTGCGGCATTGATCCGTGAGCGCCGCGCCCGAACAGCCGGATTTGCAAGCTGTCCGCCGCCGAGGTGATCGCACCGGCGCGTCCGGCG
>JBAUUA010000968.1:0-3711 GCA_049582465.1 Bradyrhizobium sp.
CCCTGATCAGGCTGAAGGACGGCAACAGGGATTTCGCCGCGCTTCTCGACCACGTGACCGACGAAAGCGGCGCAATACAGCAAATTATTCAGGTCGATCCGCGAGGTCTGGGCTTCGCGTCCGACGCCGCAGCGATCAGCTGCGATTGCTGCCGCTACAAAGGCTGATGAGACAGCTACGCTGCCCCACCTGTGGCGCAAGCACTCCCCTCAGCTGAGCAATAATGAACAGGCAAAAAATTCATCCGAGTTCAAGATGAGACTCGCAATACGACCCATAAGCTCGGACAATATTTGGATCGTGTCACGGAACGCTTAACAGGTGCGGAGTTGAGAGGACGAAATGGAACATTTCGTACACAACGAAAACATCGCGCTCTATCGGCGGTTGATATCCGAGAGTGAGCTTGCCCCCTCTCGCGACGAGGCCCGCCACAAGATTTTGATCACCTTGCTCGCCGAGGAAACGGCGAAGGAAGCAAGCGTCAGGGACGCCGAGAACCAGATCGGCAGTCAGTCGCTTCCTGAATGAACGTTCCGGCCGCGCGCTGATCTGCGGGACGACCCGATATTCCGTCATCCGGGTTGCCAAGAATCCGGGCTTGGGGAGCGGTAGGCCGTTGATCCAGGTCGATGAGCCGTTCGATATCTGCGCCGATGCTTAACATCGTGTGCGAAGCAGCGCGCATTCGGGAGAGGCAAAATGCCTAAGAGCTTTTTGCGATTTCCTGCAATTTTGACGGCGATCGTTGCCACGATCTTCGTTCCAGCCTTGGCTTCAGCCAATGACCGTGCTCCGGCTTCGCAAATCCAGGAAGAAGTCTGGGCGCTGACGCTTGCTTTACCCGTGCTTGCTTATTTGGTGAGGCCAGTGGGCACCGGACCATTTCCACTTGTGATCATGAACCATGGCGTCTCGCAAGATCCCAGGGAACGGAGCTTCTTCCCGCTGGTCGAGTTCCGGGATGCAGCGCATTGGTTCGCCCGTCGCGGCTACATGGTCATTGCGCCGGTCGGCCCCGGATACGGAGGCGGTGGGCTCGACTTGCCGGAGCGCGGACTTTATGGGTTGTTTTTTCGCACATTGGAAATTGCGACAATCCGAACTTCCTCGGAACGGGGCTTGCGGTTGCGACCGTCGACAATTGGATCATCGACTACATGCCCCGTCAAAGGTTGATCGTGCCAGACAAAGTGGTCGCGGTCGGCCAGTCGGCCGGCGGTTGGGCGGTCATCGCGCTATCCAGCCTGAATCCCGCACCAGTACGCGCGATCATTACCTTTGCGGCGGGCCGCGGCGGCCGTGTCGGAGGCAAACCAAGCAACAATTGCGCACCCGACAAGCTCGTCGCGGCGGCGGGCGAGTTCGGCCGCACCTCCCGCATCCCCATGCTCTGGATCTACACGGCCAAGGATACTTTCTTCGGACCAGCACTATCCAAAAAGATGCATCAGGCATTCACCGCCGCGGGCGGTAACGCCGAATATCGCATGCTGGCCGCCTTCGGGAGCGACGGGCATTTCATGATCGATTCGCCGGATGCCGTGCAACTGTGGGGCCGCTCGTGAGCCAGTTTCTGGACAAACATCCATGATGCCAGGCCATGGAGGAAAGCATGAACATGCGAGCTCTCGACCGGTCGTCCCCTCGGTTCTCCTTGGTTCATCCATAGCTATGTGGGTGCTGGTCGCGGCTACGTTGGACATCGCGGGTGAGCGACCGGCCGAGCTTTCCCCCGCCGAGCGGGCGGCTGTGAAGCCTTCCGAAACCGAAGTCGGACCGCGCGGCCAGCCCATGCCTCGAGACATCAGGTATTCGGCCTGGCGCAAAATCTGCCTGAAGTCTTCTGACGCCAAAACGCTGTGCCGGACCACCTCGGAGGGAACGTGGGACACCGGCCAGATGGCCGTCCGCGTTGATCTCATCGAAAGCCCAGGGGGCAGCAGCCGCTTGCAAATCTTTGTTCCCGTCGGGCTATATTTGCAGCCCGGCGTAAAGGTCGCGATCGATCAGGGTACGCCGATCCAAATTCCCTACTCCTGGTGTCTCACCAACATCTGCGTGGCTGGGACTCCTGCAAGTCCGGAGCTGATTCAGGCGATGGAATCCGGCGTCAAACTCACGTTGGAAGTCGTCGACTCCAGGATCCTGACAATTGCGACATCCCTGCCGCTTGACCAATTTGCTGCGGCTCGCAACGCGCCAACGGCTCAGGTTTTCGAATTTCTGAATGACGACGAGTGACGCCTGCATTCCGAACAAGCGGCCCACCGCCTGAAGTCAATTGCCGGCTTCGATCTGCTCCAATGCCAGATGGAGAAACGCGTTCATCTTCTGAGCGACCTGCTCCTCGGAGATGCCCTTGCCCGCGAGGTCCTTTGATACCTTGTGTAAAGTCTCGTCAGTGGTTTGACTGCCCAAATTCGCGGTGACGAGTTCGTTGGCGTAGGTCGCGGCGGCATCTCCGGTCAATCCGAGTTGCGTAGCAGCCCAGTTACCCAGCATCTTGTTGCACCTTGCGACCGCCTTGAACCTCAGCTCTTCATCGTGCATGAACTTGGCTTCAAAACCCTGTTCGCGTTTGTCGAAGGTCGTCATGATTTCCGTCCCGAGTACATCCGCATTTGTTGCACGCAGCTAGAAGGCGCTGGTGACGGTCAGGCTCGTGTGGATCGACTTGTAGTGATCGAGCGTCGCGATAGTGCGATCAAGTTCGTCACCCGCCGGTTCTTTTGCCACGGCTTCCTGCATCTCGTCGATTTTCGCCCTGAGTCCAGCCAGGTCAAAATCCTCGACGGTTTCCGCGGTGTCCGCGAGGATCGTAAGGACTTCGTCCGAAAACTCGGCCAGGCCTCCCAACACCACGAACTTCTCGTGCGTGCTCCCGGCCATCGCAGTCACAATTCCGGGACGAAGCCTGGCGACGATCGGCGCGTGGCCGGCAAGAACGCCAAAATCACCCTCGACGCCAGGCAGGTCGACCTGATCGACCGGGCCTGTAAATAACAGCTTCTCGGGCGATACGAGGCTAAGCTGGAAGGATGGCATAGCCGTCTCCAATCGCCGGGGCATATCCCGGGAGACATTAGCTCAATTATGGCAAGGCCAAAACAAGTAGAACTCCGGTTCGTCTCACAGGGACGCAACCTATTTGCGGCGCCTAATTACCGGTGGCGCAGGTGGCGGTCCCAGATCGCGCTGCCAGATCGTGCCGTTATCGAACTGAATGAGCATGCCGTCCGGCGAATAGACGGCGCCCTCGTTCCATGCGTCGATCCAGATCCGGGTTGCCGGCGCGAACCAGTCCGGCCATGCGCGGGCAGGCTCGCCCGCTTCGTTCAGGAGATTGAGATCAGGCCCATTCTGGGTGACGAAGGCAGGATTGCCTACCAGACCCATCCGACACGTCTGGAGGCACCGATATGCTCCAGTCATGTTGACGGGTTGGGCCGATGCTGAGCTTGCGACGGCGGCGGCCAATATGCCAATAGCCAGTGACATCGTTCTCATGAAACTCGCTCCACTATTCTACGGCCTTCGTCCATTCTTGTTATGCCGGGGTCCGCGACGCCCAATTGATTTGCCTCAAGCGATTTGCCCCAAGCGAGCGGCGACGAAGCGGTACTCCGGCGACGAAGCGGTACTCGTCGGCGAGCATCGGGGCGCCTCATGCGTCCGGTTCCTCGGCAGTGAGGCTTCGTGGGGTGAAGA
>JBAUUA010000969.1:0-10043 GCA_049582465.1 Bradyrhizobium sp.
CGTTGTTGGGATCGGCCAAGGGGAGGGGCGTGACCGCGTTGAATTTCGTCGCCGGCGCAAGACGGGCATAGGCGTCGTTGCTGGCAATCCGCGGCAACGCCAGCACGCTGACGAGGTGCACGATGCCGCCCAAGAGTACGCCCGCGATGATCGTGAACACAATGCGGATCATGGGCATCCCACCGTAGCGATGGTCGGCATCGGCGCGTCGCGCTTCGAGCGCGTCGCGACGCCTACCGGCGTATCGTAAAGCCGCAGCATCAGCGCGTAGCGCTCGATGCCGCCGGTGGGCAGCCAGTTTCCGGCGCGCGATCGCGACGCCACCCGGATCTCGAAGGCGCCGTCGGAGCCGCGGATGATTTCCTGGCTGGTGAAGCCGTAACGCTGCAGCGAATTGGCGACCAGGCGGCCTTTCTGGTCGTACAGCGTCAGCGTCCAGAAGCGGGCCGCCGGCGTGACGCCGCTGACGACGACGTCGCAGCGCCCGTCGAGCGGCTTTTTGCGGTCGTCGGTGGTCGCCGAGAACGCGACGCCGTCACCGGTGCCCACGGGGAGTTCGCCGCTGCGCGCGATGGTGGCGCGCGAATAGGGATCGACATCGGCGGTGCCGGTCCTGGGCCGCGCGGTCCAGGCGCCGATGGTGAGCGTGCCGAGGTCGGTGCCGCGGGTCGCGGTCATCCACGTCGCCCCGAGGCCGACAGCGGTGGCGATGATGAGCGCCAGCAGGGTGATGAAGATCAGGCGCACGGTCAGTTCTTGCGTGGCGCTGGCGTTGCCGCGTTGTCCGGCGATGCCGCCGCGAAACTATCCGGGAATGCAACGGCGTTCGACGAAACCGGCTTGGCGGGTTTCGGCGGCTCGCCCGCGGTCTTGGCGGCGTCGTCGAGCATTTTTTCCACCTGTACCAGGATGTCGGCGCCGCGCTTGGTCAGCACCGGCGGCGGCCCCGGCTTGATCTCCGGCGGCTTCGGCCCGCCATTGGCAGCCACGAATGGGGAGACGGCGGGAGTTGGCAACTTCGTTCCCATCCCGACGCCGGCCAGTTCCTTGATCTCCACGCCCTCATGGGCGGCGATCATGATGTCGTGCCAGGTCTGCGCCGGCAGCGAGCCGCCGGTCATCCGGTTGGTCGGCGAGTAATCGTCGTTTCCGTACCAGACGGCGCAGGTGAAATTGCCGGTGTAGCCGACGAACCAGGCGTCGCGATACGCGTTGGTGGTGCCGGTCTTGCCGGCGGTCGGAATGCCGTCAAGCGCGGCGCGCCGCGCGGTGCCTTCGCTGACGACGTGGCTCATCATGCCCGCCATGTCGGCGGCGATCGATGCCGGGATCGCCTGCTTCGGCTTCGGACCATCGCGGTCCCAGCGCCACACCAGATCGCCGGCGCCGGTGCGGACTTCCAGCACCGCATGCGGCGTGACCGCCTTGCCCTTGTTGGGGAAGGTCGCGTACGCCACCGCGTGCTCGATCACCGTGACCTCGTCGGCGCCGATCGGCAGCGAGGGGGTGTCGGGCAGCGGCGCTTTGATGCCGAAGCGGCGCGCGACTTCCACGATCTTGGCGCGGCCGGCCTTCGGTCCGTCCTTGCCGCCAAGCGCGATCGACAGTTTTACCGGAACCACGTTGATCGAGCGCGTGATCGCCTGCGTCAGCGTCACCGGGCCGGAATAGGAATGGCCGTAATTCTGCGGACACCAGTTGCCGATGCAGACCGGGCCGTCGACGATGATGGAGGTCGGCTTGAAGCCGTTCAGCAGCGCGGTGGTGTAGACATAAGGCTTGAAGGACGAGCCCGGTTGCCGGTAGGCGTCGGTGGCGCGGTTGAACTGGCTGGCGCCGTAGTCGCGGCCGCCGACCATGGCGCGGATGCCACCGTCGAGGTCGGACACCACGGTGGCCGCCTGGGTCGCGTGATAGTCGCGGCCGAACTGGCGCAGCTGGTTTTCGATGGCTTCTTCGGCGGCGCGCTGCACGTTCATGTCGATCGCGGTGCGGACCACGAACACGCGCTCGGTGTAGGATTTCGGGAAGGTGTCGACCAGCCTGCGCATCTCGTCGAACGCCCAGTCGAGATAGTAGTTCGGCGAATTCTCGTCGCGGCGGTCGACCGCGGTGGCCGGGTTGCGCCGGGCGCCGAACACCTGGCCTTCGGTCATGAAGCCGGCGTCGACCAGATTGTCCAGCACCACGTTGGCGCGGGCGCGGGCGGCGGGCAGGTTGATGTGGGGCGCGAACTTGGTCGGCGCCTTGAACAGGCCGGCCAGCATCGCGGCTTCCGCCAGGTTGACGTCGCGCACCGACTTGTTGAAGTAGAAATGCGCCGCGCCGTCGACGCCGAAGGTGCCGCCGCCCATATAGGCGCGGTCGAGATAGAGCTTCAGGATTTCATTCTTGGTGAGCCGCGTCTCCAGCCAGATGGCCAGGAAGGCCTCGTTGACCTTGCGTTCGATGGTGCGCTCGTTGCTGAGGAACAGGTTTTTCGCGAGCTGCTGGGTGATCGAGGAGCCGCCCTGGCGCACGCCGCCGGCTTGCGCGTTGGTGACCAGCGCGCGTGCGGTGCCGGCAATGTCGATGCCGAAATGATCGTAGAAGCGGCGGTCCTCGGTCGCGAGCGTCGCCTTGATCAGATTGTCCGGAAAATCCTCCAGCGGAATGGAATCATTGTGCTTGATGCCGCGGCTGCCGATCGGGTTGCCGTAGCGGTCGAGGAAGGTCACCGCGAGATCGGATTTCTTCAGCCAGTCCTCGTCGGCGGTTTCGCGGAAGGCGGGAATGGCGAGCGCCAGCATCAGGATCATGCCGCCGAGCCCGATGGTGGCGGCTTCCGACAACGGCTCGATGAAGACCCAGCGCTTCCAGCGGCCGACATAGAAGCGGTCCATGAAGGTGGAATACCGCTCGTAGAGCTCGCGCACGCCTTTGCCGGTCGAGAACAGCGTGGAATCGATGCGCGCGTCGAAATCCAGCATCCAGTGCCGGATTTTCCTCTTCCATTCCGCTGGTACGATCCTGCGCACCGAGGCCCTTGGTCAGTTCGAAAGCGCTCAAGCACCCGGCCGGGCACCGTCGAGACGTCTTGCGGGAATGTTACGGCAAACCCAAGGCGCTTTTGCGCTATTGGGGACTCGCCCCCTATCTAGCCGAGCGGGGGCCATAAACCAATGGTCGGGCTCACGATTTCGATCGGCAGGCTAATGCTGTCCCGGGCTTTTTTCCGCATGTCCCACACCCTACTTGCACCTTTGCCGTCGCAGCCCCAAGAAGGGTGCCAGCCACCGCCACCGGAATCGCCAGGACATATGACCGCCCGACTCAAGCCGCCCTCGGGTCAAGAGGGATTCTTTTGGAAAACCAAGACGTTGGAAGAAATGTCCAACGCCGAATGGGAAAGCCTGTGCGACGGCTGCGCGCGCTGCTGCCTGGAAAAGCTCGAGGACGAGGATACCGGCAAGATCTACTTCACCCACGTTTCCTGCAAGCTTCTGGATGCGGGCCTATGTGCCTGCAAGGACTATGCGAACCGGTCCGACAAGGTTCCGGATTGCGTGCGGCTGACGCCGGAAAACGTCCGCACCCTGAACTGGCTGCCGCCGAGCTGCGGCTACAAGCTCGTCGCCGAAGGTCGCGATCTCTACTGGTGGCACCCGCTGATATCGGGCGATCCTGACACCGTGCACGAGGCCGGCGTCTCGGTGCGCGGGCGGGTGCAGGGCACGGAGAACGAGATCGCGGATGCCGACCTCGAGGACCACATCGTGCAATGGCCGGCACTGCTGCCGAAGCGGGCGCGGCTGAAGAAGCGGCCACAATCCTGAGAAAGCCGATCACGCGATTGCGATTGTGACCTCGCGGGATGCACCCATGCGCGCAACCCGCTGCCCCGGCTGGGATTTGCCACCTACACTAAAGACGAACCAGCGATTCCACGCGAGCCTCCGGCCGCGCAGCCGATAAACACGTCCGCATGAACAAGTTCGAACGGCAAAGCCGTCAACTGGCCGACCAAAAGGCATTGCCCGAAACCGTCGCCGGCGAACTGTCGAGGATCCCGCCAGAGGTGCTCGAACTCAGCGACGCACCGCCGATCGCGCCCAAGGCGCCGCTGACCCCAAGCGAAGTCCGCACCATCCTGATGAGCCTGTTGCTGACGATGTTCCTGGCCGCGCTGGACCAGACCATCGTCGCAACCGCGCTGCCGACCATCGGCCGGCAATTCGGCGATGTCTCCAATTTGTCCTGGGTGATCACGGCGTATCTTCTGGCCTCGACCGCGGTGGCGCCGGTGTTCGGGACGCTCAGCGACATCTACGGCCGCCGCGCCATGATCATCACCGCGCTCAGCCTGTTCATCGCGGGCTCGATCCTGTGCGCGCTGGCGCCGAACATGCCGGTGTTGATTCTCGCGCGCGGGCTGCAGGGGCTCGGCGGCGGCGGCATCATGCCGTGCGTGCAGACGGTGATTTCCGATGTGGTCAGCCCGCGCGAGCGCGGCCAGTATCAGGCCTATTTCAGCGGCGTCTGGATGGCCGCCGGGATCGGCGGACCGGTCCTCGGCGGCATATTCGCCGAACATCTGCACTGGTCGATGATCTTCTGGATCAACGTGCCGCTCGGGATCGCCTCGCTGGCGATGCTGTTGCCGAAGATGGCCAAGATTCCGGTGTTCCACCGCCGGCGCAGGATCGACTGGCTCGGCGGCGTGCTGCTGATGGCCTCCGCCGTCGTGTTCATGCTGGTGCTGACCTGGGGCGGCAACCGGTATCTCTGGCTGTCGCCGACCATCATGGCGATGGTGGGGGCGTCCGTGGCGCTGGCGCTGGCGTTTGTATGGCAGTCCGGAAAGGCCGAGGAGCCGTTCCTGCCGCTGTCGCTGCTCCGCGGGACGGTGGTGCCCTACGCGATGCTCGCCGGCGGCTGCGCACTAGGCGCGATGCTGGGGCTAACGGTGCATCTGCCGCTGTATTACGAGGTGGTCTATCACCTGAGCGCCAGCGAAGCCGGACTAGGGCTGATCCCGTTGGCGGCAATTTCGACCTTTGGCGCTGCGCTCGCCGGGCGGACCATGGCCCGGGTCAGGCACTACAAACGGGTGGCGATCATCGGGACTTGCTGCGCAACCCTGCTGGGAGTCGCGCTGACGCTGACGGCGCTGCCGTTGTGGGCGTTATTGGTGGTGATGTCCGGGTTCGCGCTGGGCCTCGGAACCGCATTTCCGGTCAGCGTGGTCTCGATCCAGAATTCGGTGGCGCGCGCGCAGGTCGGCACCATTACCGGTGCGATGAATTTCTTCCGCGCGCTGATGGCCTCCTTCACGGTGGCGGCGTTCTCAGCGATCCTGCTGATGGCGCTGGGCGCCGACATTTCGCTGGTCGGCGAGCATCGTGGACCGGTGAACTCGATTCCCGTCGCCGACATGATCGCGGCCTTCCGCTACGTGTTCGGCGCCGCCACGGCGATGATCGCCTGCGCGGCGCTGTGCATGATCCTGATGGAAGAAAAGCCGTTGGCCGGCCCGGCGAAGCCGGTGGAGATGGTGGAGTAGGGCGCGGGCCCGGCTATCTATCGGCGACGATTTGATCTAACAGCGGCGCCAGCAAGTCAAATATCCAATCGACCAGGAGCCGGCCATGAGTAAACCCTCCATCGAACAGACCCGGATGGGCACCGAGGGCATTGCCTTCTGCATTGCACGGACGTTGATCGAACGCGACCCCTCGCTGAAGGCGCCGATGCGCGCCAATTTGCGCAAGATGTGGGAACTGCTGGAGGAGCGCGAGGACCACGGCGCTGCCGACATGGTCGACACCATGATCAAGGCGCTCAACGATCCCGCGTTCTTCAAGCCGTGACCTTGCGGCTCAGCCTGCCTGCTGCAGCCTGGTGTCGATTTCCTCGCGCAACAGGCTGAAGTCGATCGGTTTGGTGAGCAGGCCTTCCGCACCTCCTTCGATCGCCTTGCGCTTTGTTTCGGGATCGCCATAGGCGGTGATCATGATCACGGGAACGTCGGGCCGCAATTCCCTGACCTTGGGCAGCATTTCCAGGCCGGTCATGCCGGGCATGTTGATGTCCGACAGGATCAGGATCAGCGACTGCTCGATGGTGTCGGCAATTCGCGCCAGCGCGTCTGCCGCGGAAATCGCAAAATCCATGACAAAACGTTGCGCGCGCAAATCCCGCCGGAACTGCTGGCGGAACAGCGCCTCAACGTCGGGCTCATCGTCGACCACAAGAACCAAAATGCTCACGTCTGACCTCTGTTTTTGTCTGAAGTAATGCTCGTCCGCGGCAGGACAATCCTGAATTCGGTGAACTCTCCGGGCTCCGTCTCAACTTCGATCCTGCCACCGTGCTGTTTCACGATGATGTCGTGGCTCATCGACAGGCCGAGCCCGGTTCCTTCGCCGGCCGGCTTGGTCGTGAAGAAAGGGTTGAACATCTTTTCCCTCACTTCGGCCGGGATTCCGGTGCCGTTGTCACGGATGCGGATTTCCACGGTGTCGCCGAGGTTGCGCGTGGCGGCGCTGAGCACCGGCTCGAAACCTGAACCGCTATTCTCCGTCTTGCGCTTGGTGACGGCGTAAAAGCCGTTCGAGATCAAATTCAGGAACACGCGGGTGATTTCCTGCGGAAACAATTCGATCATGCCCGCCATCGCGTCGAAATCCCGCTGCAGGGTGACGTTGAATTGCGGCTTCTCGGCACGCGCGCCGTGATAGGCGAGGTTGAGGCTCTCGTCGAGCAGCGCATTGATATCGGCGGGCCGGTGCTCGCCGGAACCCTCGCGCGAGTGCAGCAGCATGTTCTTGACGATGGAGTCCGCACGCTTGCCATGCTGGACCACCCGCTCGAGATTGTCCTTCAGCGTGCGCGTCAATTCATCGACTTCCTGCCGGACCTTGTCGGTGAGCGCGGCAGAGGCAAGCAAATCGTTCAGTTCATCGGTCAGCTCCGCCGACAGCGCGGCAAAGTTGTTGATGAAATTGAGCGGGTTCTTGATCTCGTGCGCAATGCCGGCGGTAAGCTGGCCGAGGGAGGCGAGCTTTTCGGTCTGCACCAGGCGATCCTGGGCAGTGCGCAATTCGTCGAGGGATGCCGCGAGTTCCCTGGTGCGTTGCTGCACCTCGTCGAACAGGCGGACGTTCTCGATTGCGATCACGGCTTGGTCGGCAAAGGTCGTAACCAGCTCGACCTGGTTGTTGGTAAACGGCTGCATGGCTTTTCGTAACAGCACGAGTGCTCCAACAGGGTTGCCCTCGCGTAGAAGAGGTACTCCAAGGAACGTGCGGGGGTCGCCGCTTAGCCTCTGGGCCTCCGTGAAAGTATAGTCTGGGTCGGCATGCACGTCCGGAACATGGATGACCTTTCCTTCAAGCAGGGTCCGTCCGGTAATGGTCGCGCGTTCCGGCCTGACGGGAATGTCTTTCACGTAATCCATGAATTCGGAAGTGAAGCCATACGAGCCGGCGCGAAAATAATCATCTCCCTTTTTGCGGGTGATAGCCGCCATATCCGCTTCGCACAGTCGCGCGGCAGATTCGACTAGCGTGTCGAGCACCGTCTGCAGGTCGAACGCCGAACGGCTGATCACCTTGAGTACGTCGGCGGTAGCCGTTTGCTGCTGCAGGGACTCGGTGAGATCGCGCGTCTTCGCCTGCACCTGCTCGAACAATCGTGCATTTTCGATGGCGATCACCGCCTGGTCGGCAAAGGTCCGCAGCAACTGGACATGATGGTCGGCAAAAATACCGGGCTGAACGCGGGTCACCACGATGAAGCCGATCGACACGCCATCGCTCATTAGCGGTGCGAACAACATGCTGCGGAAGCCGCGCGCCCGCGAGATACCCAGAATTTCGTCCGATAGGGCTTCCGTGTCGGGAATTTGCGTGACCTCGCCGGCTTGCGCCAATTGGAACGGCGGAAAATCGGCAGCCGGCCGCGGGAAGGTGGCCTTCAATATTTCATCCGCGGCGGGAGTGGTTGGCGTGAACGCTTTGAGGTAAGCGTTCCCATCGATTAAACGGAAGACGGTGCTTGAGAAGCCGCCGATCAGCCGGTTGGCGCTGGCTGCTATGGCCTCGAACACCGGCTGCACGTCCGAGGGCGAACTGGCGATGACCTTGAGGATGTCGGCCGTGGCGGTCTGCCGCTCCAGCGCCTCCTTGGTTTCATTGAACAGCCGGGCGTTTTCGATCGCGATCACGGCCTGATCGGCGAAGGTTTGGAGGAGCTGCACGTCGTGGTCGGCGAATCTGCCGGGCTGAACGCGGGTGACGCTGATCTGTCCGATCGACTCGCCCTTGTCCATGAGCGGTACGAACAGCATGCTGCGGTAGCCGCGTGCCCGCGCAATGTCTCTGATCTCGATCGATTCCGCGTTCGTATCGGGGATTTGCATAGCCTGGCCGGCCTGCGTCATGCGAAACGGCCCGAAATCGGCAACTGGCCGCGGGAAGGTCGACTTCAGGATTTCATCTGCCTCCGGCGCCGTCGGCGTAAACGCCTTCAGGTGGGCCGTGCCGTCGATGACGCGGAAGACAGTGCTCGAAAAGCTTCCGAGGAGCCGCTTCGCGCTGGTGACGATCGCCTCAAATACCGGCTGCACGTCCGAGGGCGAGGAGGCGATGACCTTGAGGATATCCGCCGTGGCGGTCTGACGCTCCAGCGCCTCCTTGGTTTCGTTGAACAGCCGCACGTTCTCGATTGCGATGACCGCCTGATCGGCAAAGGTCTGGAGTAGTCTCACCTGTTGATCGCTGTAGGCGCGGGGGTTGCCCCAGCCCACCGTGATCGCCCCAATCGGCTCTCCGCTGCGCAACATCGGCACGGTCACCTGGCTGCGTGTGCCCAGGGCTTCGATCATCTGCCGCGACAGCGGCGGTACCGACTGATCGGATGCTATGTCGGCGACAAAGTTGGGCCGGCGCGACTGTATAGCGCGTCCTGCCGTCGTGTCGTCGGCCGCGGGCCTTGGAAACACCTGGTGCACCTTATTGAGACCTGGCTCGCTCAAGCCGTGCCCGGCGACCATGTGAATGATGCCGTCGTCGTAGCGATACACGCGCCCCATGCGCGCCCCGCACAGCCGCACCGCCCGCTCCACGATCACGTCGAAAACCGGCTGCACGTCGGACGGTGAACTGGCGATCACCCTCAGGATGTCGGCCGTGGCGGTCTGGCGGGCCAGAGCGTCGCGGGTCTCGTTGAACAGCCGGGCGTTCTCGATGGCGATGACGGCCTGGTCGGCAAAGCTTTGCAGAAGCGCAAGCTCTTCCTCGGTGAAGGGAAGCAGCCGGTCGCGGTAGACGATGAGAACGCCGATCGCCTTGCCGTCGCGCCGAAGCGGGGTGCCGCACATGGTGCGGGTGCCCGCCGCGCGGGCATGCGGCGGGCCAGGCCAGTCGGCCATCGAAGGATGGATGTTGTCGAGATCCGGGATGTGGATCTGGCGATTCTCGGCAACCACGGTGCCCGGCAGATTCGGTCCCCCAATCCGGATGGTCGCCAGCGGAACCGCCGAGCGAACCTGCACGGCGCTATTGCCGAAGCGGAATGCCTGTCCCCACTCACCGTTCTCGACGAGCTGGAGCGAGACGCTGGGAGCGCCAAACAGACGGGCACTGGTTTCCGCGATCTGCTGTAACGAGCGCGCTGCATCGCCGGAAACGCTCGCGATCGTGCGCAGGATTTCGGCGCCGGCGGCCTGCCGATCCTGCATGGCGCGCAACTCGGCCTGCAACCGGGCATTCTCTTGCCCGAGATCAGCGGCCACGTCCGGGGGAAGCGAGGTCATTCGCTCAAATCCATTTGCGCGGGGCCTGGCGGCACCGCGCCCAACCAACAAGAATGCACCAGTCCAGGCTCAGTTTTACGGGCCGGCTGGTAAATTCAATGGGATAATATCGGATTATTCCATCCATGGCGCATCGCGGCCAGCGCCATCTTTGGTCGCGGTTAAGCCGAAGGGCCGGCCGAACTCAGGTCCCGGGTCTCGAAACCTCGGTTTCCTTCGAGGTGATGAACTCCAGGAGCACCGGGAT
>JBAUUA010000970.1:0-2300 GCA_049582465.1 Bradyrhizobium sp.
CGCGACATCACCGAATAGGCCGCCCATACGAAGGCGGCGACGAACGCGGCGACAAGTCCTGGGATCTGGCCGGGTGCGAAATCGCCGAGACGGTTGCCGGCAAACAGCAGCACGGTGCCGGCAAGGCCAAGCAGCGCGCCGATGATGTGGTGCGGCGCCAGCCGCTCGCCCGGCAACAGCGACGAGAACAGCACGATCAACAGCGGCCAGAGATAATTGAGCAATCCCGCCTCGGCGGGCGGCGCGAAGCGCAGCGCCAGGAAATACAGCGCGTGATAGCCGAACAGGCCGCCGACCCCGACGATCCACGCCAGCGGCTGCTGCCGCAAGGCGCGAAACGCTTCGGGGCGCCCGATCCAGGTCAGGCACCCGACCAGCGCGCCGATCGCGAATGTCATCGCCGCAAGCTGAAAGGCGGGAATTTTTCCGGTCGCCACCGTCAGCGCGGCGAGCAGCGACCACATCAGGATCGCGGTCAGTCCGATCAGCGTGGCGGTGCGGGAGGTCATTGATACGTCATTGCGGGCGAAGCGAAGCAATCCATCTATCGGATATAGCGAAAATGGATTGCTTCGTCGCGTTGCTCCTCGCAATGACGAAAAAGAATGATCACACCATATACTGCCCGCCATTGATGGTCAGCGTCGAGCCGGTGATGGCGCCGGCCTCGTCGGCGGCGAGGAACACCACGGCCCGGGCGATTTCATCGGGCTCGCCGAGGCGACCGATCGGGATCAGCGGCAGGATGCTTTTCTCCAGCACGTCCTTCGGCACCGCCTGCACCATCTCGGTGTTGATATAGCCCGGGCAGATCGCGTTCACGGTGATGCCGCCCTTGGCATTCTCCAGCGCCAGCGCCTTGGTGAAGCCGATGTCGCCGGCCTTGGCCGCCGAATAGTTCACCTGGCCGAACTGGCCCTTCTGGCCGTTGATGGAGGAGATGTTGATGATGCGGCCGAATTTGCGCCCGCGCATGCCCTCGATGACCTGACGCGTCATGTTGAACAGCGAGCCGAGATTGGTGTTGATGACGGCGTTCCAATGCTCGAGCGTCATCTTGTGAAACGCACCGTCCCGGGTGATACCGGCATTGTTGACGAGCACCTCGACCGGGCCGAGATCGGCCTCGACCTGCTTGATGCCGGCGGCACAGGCCTCGAACGAACTGACGTCCCATTTGTAGACGGGGATGCCCGTCTCGGCCTTGAACTTCTCCGCCGCCGCGTCATTGCCCGCATAATTGGCGGCGACCTTGTAGCCGGCGGCTTTCAGCGCCTTGCTGATCGACGCCCCAATGCCCCGCGTTCCTCCCGATACCAACGCAACCCGTGCCATGTCGAATCCTTCCCTTGGCGTACCTTGGCGTCCCTTGAACCAGTTTTTTATTATGTAGCTGCGAATTAAGCGGGCCGTTTGACGAACATCAAGAACAAAACGCCCGGCAAAGCCGGGCGTTTCTTTTTAGCGGTAACTTCTGCGGTTGCGAGATGATCTTTTCATCACGCGACGCCGAACGTTTAATCGCGTGCAGTGCACATCTCAGTCGCGTGCGATGCACATGGCGATGCCCATGCCGCCGCCGATGCACAGCGTGGCAAGGCCCTTCTTGGCGTCACGCTTCGCCATCTCGTGCAGCAGCGTCACCAGCACGCGCGCGCCGGAAGCGCCGATGGGATGACCGATCGCGATCGCGCCGCCATTGACGTTGACCTTGGACGTATCCCAGCCGAGGTCCTTGTTGACCGCGCAGGCCTGGGCCGCAAAGGCTTCGTTGGCCTCGATCAGATCGAGATCGGCGATGTTCCAACCAGCCTTCTTCAGCGCGGCGCGCGAGGCCGGGATCGGCCCGGTGCCCATGATCTTGGGGTCCACGCCGGCCTGGCCCCACGACACGATGCGGCCGAGAACCTTCTTGCCTTCCTTGGCCGCCTGCTTGGCGGTCATCAGCACCACCACGCCGGCACCGTCATTGATGCCCGAGGCGCTGCCGGCGGTGACGGTCCCGTCCTTCTCGAAGGCCGGCTTGAGCTTGGCCATCGCCTCCAGGGTGGCGCCGTGGCGCGGATATTCGTCGGTATCGACGACGATGTCGCCCTTGCGGGTCTTGATGGTGACCGGCACGATTTCGTCCTTGAACTTGCCGGCGTTCTGCGCGGCCTCGGCCTTCTGCTGCGAGGCGACCGCGAATTCGTCCTGCTGCGAACGGGTGATCTGGTACTGCCGGGCGACGTTCTCGGCGGTATTGCCCATGTGGTAGCCGTTGAAGGCATCCCACAGCCCGTCCTTGATCATGGTGTCGA
>JBAUUA010000971.1:0-13320 GCA_049582465.1 Bradyrhizobium sp.
TAGAAGGATTGGGCGTGGTATCGCCGCAAGGTCTCGCGGCACTCTACGCGGAAGCCGACATCTTCGTCCTCGCCTCGCGCTTCGAAGGCTACGGCATGGCCTATGCCGAGGCGGTCGCGCACGGCCTGCCCGTCGTCGGCAGCAAGGCCGGCGCCATCCCGGAAACGGTGCCGCCGGAGGCCGGCCTGCTGGTGGACGCAGGCGATATTCCGGCATTGGCGCACGCGTTGCGTCGCCTCATCGGCGATGCCGGTCTGCGGCAGCGCATGGCGAGCGCCGCGCGCGCGGCGGTCCCGCAGCTCCCAACCTGGCGGCAATCCGCGGAGATTTTTGCGCGCGCCCTGGAGAGATTGGCATGAGCGGCTTCTCCGCCGACTGGCTGACGCTGCGCGAGCCCCACGATTTGCGCGCGCGCAATCCGGCCGTTCTCGACGCGGTCACGGCCTTTCTCGAGCCGCTTTCCTCGGCGCAAATCGTCGACCTCGCCTGTGGTACCGGCTCGACCTTGCGCGCGCTGAGCCCACTTCTCGCCGCGCGGCAGAACTGGAAGCTGATCGACAACGATCTCGGCCTCCTGGCGCGCGCCACGGCCACACCACTCCCCAAACATGCCACCGTTACCGCCGTCCCGCTCGACCTCAACCGCGATCTCGAAGCCGCGCTCGACGGGCCGGTCGATCTGGTCGCCAACTCGGCCCTGCTCGATCTCGTCTCCGAAACCTGGCTGGACCGGCTCGCAATCGAGATCGCAGCGCGCGCGATCCCGCTTTACGCGGCACTGAGCTATGACGGCCGCATCGCGCTCACCCCGTCGGATCCGCTGGATACGGCGATCGCAACCGCCGTCAACGCGCATCAGCGCACCGACAAGGGTTTTGGGCCGGCGCTCGGACCGGCGGCAGCCAGCTACGCCATCACGCGCTTCGAAGCGCTCGGCTATTGCGTGATTCAGGGCGAGTCCGACTGGACGCTGGGACCTGATGATCCTGACATGCAAAGCGAAATACTGACGGGATGGGCCGATGCCGCGCACGATATCGGCGCACTGTCGCTCGCCGACACCAGGGCCTGGCTGGCGCGCCGCCGCGACGCGCTCGCCGAGGGAAGCTCCTCACTCCGCGTCGGTCACGTCGATTTCTTCGCTACCCCAAGCGCCACGCGCTGAGCCGACAGATCGCAGTCAAACAGCACGTCATCCCCGATCTGGTGCACGCGGATCGGCATCCGCAGCGCCTGATCGGCGCGCTCGATCGGCGGCGCGATCAGGCCGGGAGCTCCCGCGCCCAGCACGATCGGCGCGACCATCACGTGCAGACGGTCGAGACAGCCGGCGGCAAGAAAGCGCGCGACCGTGTTGGCGCCGCCTTCGATCAGCACGCGCCGCATGCCGCAGCCGGCGAGCGCGGCGAGAATCGCGGGCGGGGCAATCTCTCCATCAACCATCGGCAAGGCGACGGTCTCCACGCCGGACGGCGGCGCACAGCACGTGCCCTGCGCCGTGATCAGCAAGCGCCTGACACCGTTGTCGGCGAACATCCTGGCGCCGGCGCCAAGCCGGCCCTTCGGATCGATGACGATTCGCGCCGGCTGAGGCCCGGCGACCCGCCGCACCGTCAATTGCGGATCGTCCGCGATGGCGGTGCCGACGCCGACGACGACGGCGTCCACCAGGGCCCGAAGCCGGTGCAGATGCGCCAGCCCCGCCGGTCCGTTTATATATTTCGAATGCCCGGATTCCGTGGCGATCCGGCCGTCGAGCGACTGGCCGATCTGGCCCACGATCACGAGGTCGTCCACCGTGCCCTTGCGGAGCGGCCCGAATACATCGGCCCAGCCCCGCGGCAGCGGCCCGCGTCCTTCACGGAATAGCTGGCTGAAGTCTTCCCAGGGATCGGAAGACGCGGATTTGCTCGATGGGAGATTGCTGGTGTGCACGCAGGAATCAAAAACACTGTGTGGTTGCGTTAACAATGCGACTATCTGCCATCATCGCACAAAAATCATCGATTTGCGACTGGAATGATGCCGGCTGCGCGGTGTTCTACGGTCACGGCCATGAGAATGGAAAGTCAGGGAATGAGTGACGTGCAGACCGACGCAAGCCCGGCTTTATTCGGCGGAAGGGGGCATACCAGTGTCAGCCGCGGCCTCGGCGAATTCCACGCCCGACGGCCTGTCCTCATTAGCGCAGCGGGCGAAGCGATGCTCGCGCTTCCGGTCGAAGGTCTCGACGCGCAGCGGCTCGGGGAATTCACCGCGCTCTGCGGACCGGCCGCGCCGCGCCTCATCGTCACACAGCGGCGCGCGCTGGCGCTCGGTCTGGATGCATCGACGCCGATGGCATTGTCGCTGTCGGCGGATGACGACGCGAATTCGATTCTTTCCCTCGTTACCGACGCAACAGCCGATCGCGCGCTCCTAGCAGAACCGGCGAGCCCGGCGGCTGCCCCCGCCAGTCAACTCGTCAAGATATCGCAAGGCCTACCGGCGGTGCTGGCGGCGAACGTGGCGGGCCACCCAGTCGCGGGCGAAGAGAGCATCGTCAGGATTGAAGCAGACGCGGTGGCCCGCTTCGCCGACGACGCCATTGCCTCGCTCTTCGTGGCGAGCGAAGCGGCGGTGCCGCTCACCTCGGGCACGCCCACCCGCTTCGTCGTATTCCGCGACGCCATGGGAGGCAGTCCGGTCGCCATCATCGTCGGGAAGCCTGATTTCACCGCGGCCGTTCCGGCGCGGCTGCATTCCGCCTGCCTGACCGGCGACGTGTTCGGCTCGCGGCGCTGCGACTGCGGCGACCAGCTTCGGCTGGCCCTGGCGCGAATCGAGGACCTCGGCGGCGGCGTCATTCTCTATCTGGCGCAGGAAGGCCGCGGGCTTGGTCTCGCCAACAAGATGCGGACGTATCAATTGTAGGACGACGGCCTGGACACCTTCGACGCCAACACCACGCTCGGCTTCGATGACGATGAGCGTGATTACGGCACAGCCGCGCGCATGCTGGGGATTCTGAACTGCACGCGGATCGTGCTGCTTACCAACAATCCCGCAAAACTCGACGGCCTCACCAGGGCCGGCATCGAAATCGCCGGCCGGATGCCGCTCGAGGCGCCGATCAACGCCGACAACCGCCGCTACATGATCGCCAAGGCCGAGCGTTCCGGACACCGCTTCGACCGCCTGACGGCCTTGCTGGCCAATCCGTCCTAGGCGACAAAGGGCTCCCGCATCCCCGCGCGGTGACAGGAGACCTCAGCAGCATGTCGTGGTCGTGGCCCGCCTTCCGCTCCGGCGCCGACCTGCTGCGCGCCCTCGTGACCGGAACGGGTCTCTGCTGGTCGGTCGCGTTCGTCGCTGTCGCGCTGGGTTACAGGCTCGAGCTCTACGCCGACGGAGCGATGTTTTCCTATGCCGTCGCCGTGCAGGACGTCTGGGCGTTCCACTGGCATAACATCTCCGGCCGCCTCTCGGTGTTCCTGCTCAGTCTCCTGCCGGCGGAGGCCTTCGTCGGGCTGACCGGGAATCCCGGCGCCGGAATCGTCGTCTACGGGCTCTTGTTCTATCTCGCGCCGCTCGCGGGGCTGATCGGCACGTACGCGGCCGACCGCTCGCGCGGCCGCATCATCTTCGCCTATGCCTGCTGTTCGACGGCCCTGCTCTGCCCGCTGATCTTCGGCTTTCCGACCGAGATGTGGCTCGCGCATGCCGTGTTCTGGCCGGCACTCGCCGTCAGTCACTATGCGAGACGGAGCGTCGCCGGGACGGCCCTCGTTTTCATCATGCTGCTGATGCTCGCCTTCACCCACGAAGGCGCGCTGGTGCTGGCAGCCACCATCGTCGCGACGCTGGCCCCGCGCGGCCTGCGCGACGCTTCATTCCTGCGCGCGGCGGCGATCCTGGCCGTGGTGCTTGCGATGGCCGCCGCGACAAAAATCATGCTCCCGCCCGACGACTATTATGCCGGCGTATTCCTGCGGGCCGCCCTGCACTTCTTCGATTTCACCATCTTTCAGGTCCGCATCGTCGTGCTGCTGTTCGCGGCGCTCGCCGGATACGTCGTTATTTTGCTGGTGCTTTCGCGTCTGGTACGCGACAACGCATATCTTTACGCGACCGTCATCGTTACGGTCATGCTCCTGATATACTGGTTGGGGTTCGATCATACGATCCACGCGAGCAGCCGCTATTATCTGAGAACGGCACTGGTGATCGCCACGCCGATATTCGGCGCGCTCGCGGCGCTTGGCGCCATGGCCGGGGACGGCACGCTCGCCTTTCCGTTATCGGGCGTGGTAGGCGCGATGGCCGCGCTGCGGGAGCGGGCGGCCCTGCCACTTGCGGCGGCGTTCGTGCTCGTGACCCTGGTGCATGTGGTCGAAACCGGAAAATTCGTCGCCGGGTGGCGGCACTACCGGACCGCGGTCGAGGCACTTGCAATCGGCGAAAACTCCGACCCGGCGCTCGGCGATCCGCACTTCGTCTCGTCGGATCGGATCGCCCCCGACCTGAACCCGCTGTCCTGGTTCTCGACCACGCCCTATCTGTCGGTCGTGCTCGCGAACTTCGCACCGAACCGGCTCGTGATCGATCCCGCCGGGAATTATTTCTGGTTATCCTGCGCCACCGCGACGGCAAACGAAATGGCCGCCCGTGCGACGCCACAAGCCGGTCGTGATCTCATTCGCATTTACTCGTGCCTGCATCGCTAGGGAGCCGCTGTTCACGGCGCTGCGAGCGAATGCCGCGCGCCATGGGTGTCATGCCGGCCGGGCCTGGTTGACGCGTTGACCAGCGGCAGTTCGGTCGTCGATTTGATCTGTTCCATGGTGAACATCGACGACACGTCGTGAAGGTCGATCTTGGCGATCAATCGCTGGTAAAGATCGTCATAGGCACGAATATCCGACACCACCGTGCGGATCAGGTAGTGGACATCTCCGCTCAGCCGGTAGAAATCCACGACCTCGGGAAAACTGACGACAATTTTGCTCGCTTTCGCCGAGATTTCTGCCTGAATGCGAAACTAGCAGTGGGACCGCGCAATTGGATTGCGGATTGACGTCAGGATAGACGATCCGTCCGGGATTAAACTCCATAGTTGCGGCGATATGCGAAATAGGATTTCAATATCGAGCGAAGGCCTGGCATGCATTTGCGACATCGGCGAATGTCGGGCAACAAGCTGCCTCACCGTGCCGTGGTCTTGATCCCGTACCGGAGAATGCCTGCCTCGGCGGCGACCGACAACCCGCACAGCAAAGCGGCAGCGAGCAGACTTGCGCTCGGGCGCTGCGGGATTGTCGGTTCGATCGTGCCGACGGCAAGTGAAGTTAGGACGGCTGCAGTTCGGATTTCCTGATCCGGCCAAGCGCAGCCTTCAGCGTATCGACGCTGCGCAGCAAGCCCTGCCGTTCTTCCTTATTGAGTTCCGGATCCAGCGTCTGGAGCACCCCTTCCCGGCCGACGATGCCCGGCAGCGACAGCGTCACCCCGTATTCGGGGCTATAACTGCCGATCGGAATGGCGACGCGCTCATCGCGCAATATGATTTCCGCGATCCGCGCCGACACCATGCCGATGCCGTGCTGGCTGGCACCAATGCCCTCGATGATGGATATGTTGGCGTATCGGACCTCGTCCTCGACGTCGCGGCGAAATTTGTCGAAATCTTCGCCCGTTTGCCGCGCATGCAAGGCCTCGATCGGCACGCCGGCGACATGCGCCGAAGACCACGCGAAGACTTCGGAGGTGCCGTGTTCTCCCAATACCTGTGCACTCACCGAGCTCGCACTGACACCTAACCGGCGAGCCAGGTGGAATCGAAAGCGCAGACTGTCGAGATAGGTCCCGGTGCTGAGCACCCGGCCATGGCCCATCATGCGCGTTGCGTCCGCCAGGGGGTCCGGCGGATCGGTCACGACCAGCACCATCGCGTCGGGCTCGACCGCGTCAAGCCGTGAAATAATGTCCCTGTAGACGCCGACATTGGTATCGAGCAGCCGCAGCCTGCCCGCGGGGTCGGCGCGATCAGTGGCGCCGCCGGTTTTCTCATTGACGCCGGCTGTGATCATCACCAGGACGGCCCCTTTGAGATCGGAATAGTCGCCCGCGCGAATCCTGACCGGTGGAGACAGCGTCGCGCCATATTGAACATCCGTCACCAGGCCTCGCGCCCTCTCCGGGGTTCGATCGATGACGAGGATCTCAGTCGCGCAGCCGCGCATGACAAGGGCGGTCAGACAGGCCGAGCCCACCGCACCGGCACCGATGACGGCTACCTTCATAACGCTTGTCTCCTGGCGAAGCCGATCCGCATGGGTCCACGGCTCGCAAACCGCATTGGCGCCCCAAACGCAAATTTCCAGCCGGCCGCTACTTGGCGCGCCGGCCGACGGAACAGTGGGCATTGCGCCATTGATACGGCGTGTCGCCCACGAATCGCTTGAACACCGTCGTGAAATGAGCCTGCGTCTGGAAGCCGACGGTCAGGGCGACCTCGACGAGTGTCATGGTGGACTGGCGCAGCAATTCCTCGGCACGCTGGATTCGCCGTCGCAGAAGATATTCATGGGGCCGGAAACCCGTCGCCGCCCGGAATTGGGATGCGAAGTGCATTCGGCTAAGTCCGGCGACCGCTGCGAGATCGAGAAGGGTGATCTTGCCCGAGAGGTGATGGTCGACATATTCGACGACTCGCTTGAGACGCCACTTCTGCAACGCCCGCATTTGCCGTTCGGCACAGCCATCACTGGGCTTGTCGGTTCGCTCGCCGGGCAGCTGCGTTTCCGACTGCAGGCCGAGCATCCGGGTGACGATGGCGAGGCGCAGGGCATCCGCACAAACGCCGGTGTGGCGATCGTCCGAGAGCTCGGTTGCCGCAAGCGCGTCGGACAGGCGCCTGATGACGGGGTCTTCAGGGTTGCCGGCGGCCGGAGCGTTCCGGACGCCCTCGATGTGGCTGGTCGCGTCCGCAACCAGCAGGCCAACGCCGTCTTGCTGCTGCACGGACTCTGCATGCAGACACCTGGCGTTCAGCGAGGTCTTGCCTTCGGCCGAGCCGCCTTGATCCGAACCTCGCGCCGCAATTGCAAGCACGACGTCGAGATGCTGAAACGCGAGCGTCATTCTGTCTTCGGCGAAGGGGTGGCCTCGGGACCCGGATTCCAATTCGCCAATGTCATCGAGATAGGCCGTGACGGGAGCGGTACTGGCTGCCTTGGGGCGGGATGGCACCCCTTCACAGACCGTCACGCGATCTAGGGGACTGCCATTGTTGTTTCGTGGGATTAGCGACTGCTGCGGCATGGTCCAAATTCCTTGTCATTGTACTTTGATGTACTGACCGGATGCTGAACGCCATCAGAGGGGAGATACGAACGAAGCCGAAGATCTTCGGCCCGGTCCGGACCGCTCATTTCCGCAATCGTGATCGCATCTCTTCTCATCGACCCGTTCCGGCTTTTGCGATTGCAGAATATCGAACGAGGCCGAATGCTCCATTCTACGGGTGTTTTGAATAAGTATATCGTTGGCTAGGCTCATCATACCTTGGTATCTACTGTGCGCTTCATCGCTACAGGACGTGCGTTCTTGGAATACCGGTTCGCTCTTCGACAACTAACGTTTGTTGGGCGACGTATCCGGAGAGTTGCACATGCCAGCCTCACTTCCGCTGACGGGAATCAGTTTCTCGACAACGCCCGGATTACTTCTGGCCATTGCATTTAATTGTTGCACGCCTCTGCTGATGGCCACCGCATTGGCGTGGCGGAACCCGGCCAGCGCTCAGGCAATGACGCCTGGCCTGCAGCAGCCTTCCGGCCTCGCGACGTCACCGCTTGTTCTTGGGACGGGCCCGACGGTCCCGCCCTCAGGAATTCCACTGGGATCGACGGAAATCGCGACGCCAGGCATCAGTCCGGCCGCACCGTTCTCGGGCGCCGGTTCCATCCTCGGAAATGCAGTTTGTTCCGGTTTCACCAATTTGTCGCAATCTTCGGGAGCGGCGTCGATGGCGGCGGCATTTTGGGGGGCACGTCAGTCTCCTGCGCCCCGACAAAGGGCCTCGGTGTCCCGGGTCCCATCACGTTGCGACCGTCCATCGGGCGCGCCGGCACTCCCCTCGGATCGACTGAACTCGGCGGAGCCAGCCTCAGCTCGGTGACCCCGGTCCCCGCCCCGCCGGGATCCCCCGTTGTTTCGTCGCCACCAACTGGGGCGCCTCCTTGTCTGGACGCCAGCGCCTCTTCGCCGGTGACCGCCGGTTCCGGCGGCTGTTGAACTAAACCCTTTCATGCGGGGAAAGCGGCCATGAAACGCAGGATCCTGGTCATCGCAGCGGTTCTGGTTGTCGTGCTGGCGGGAGGCGGCTTTCGCTACTTCACACGCTCGCAGACCTCCGAACCCGTGACCGTGGCGGCGGCGCCATTGCCGGAGATACCCGTGGTCGCCGCGACCGTCGCCAGCAAGGACGTGCCCATCTATCTGCGCGGCGTCGGCACCGTCATCGCCTACAACACCGACGTCGTTCGCAGCCAGATTCAGGGCCAACTTACGCAAATCACGTTTATCGAGGGACAAAGCGTCAAGGCGGGAGACCTGCTCGCGCAGATCGATCCGCGCCCCTACCAGGCCCAGATCGACGAACTGACCGCCAACCTCGAGCGCGACAACGCGCAGCTTGCCAATGCGCAGGCCAATCTCTCCCGCTATAACCAGCTCGGCGACAAGGGCTATGCCACACCGCAACTGGTGGAAACCCAGACGGCGCAAGTCACGCAATTGCAAAGCGCGGTCAAGGCAGACCGCGCGCTCATCGACCAGGCCAACATCCAGCTCGGCTATACGAGGCTGACGTCGGCGATCCCGGGCATCACCGGCGTCCGGCAGATCGACATCGGCAACATCATTCACCCGACGGATCCAAACGGTCTGGTGGTCGTCACTCAGATCGAGCCGATCTCGCTGATCTTCACGCTTCCGCAATCCGAGCTGTCTCGAATTCAGGAGAAGATGGCCAAGGGACCGCTGACGGTCACGGCCTACAGCCAGGATGACAAGATCAAGCTGGACGAAGGCAAAGTCCTGCTCGTCAACAACCAGATCGTCCAGACGACCGGGACCATCCAGCTCAAGGCCGAATTTCCCAACACCGCCCATCGGCTATGGCCGGGCCAGTTGGTCAACTCGTATCTGCTGCTGGATACGAGAAAGGACGGACTGACGATCGCGGCCTCCGCCGTGCAACAGGGTCCCAAGGGATCGTATGTCTACGTCGTCCTGCCGGACGGAACCGCGCAACTGCGTCCGGTCACCGTGGCCCAGATCAGCCAGGGGCAGGCATTGATCGACAGCGGCCTTCAGGCCAACGAGACCGTTGTGGTCGATGGCCAGTACAGGCTGCAGCAAGGCAGCCGCGTTCGGCAATTGCACGGCAAAGCGGCCCAGGAGGCGGACCTGCAGAGCGCGGTACAGGAAGCGATCCCATGAACCTCTCGGCGCCGTTCATCGTCCGGCCGGTTGCGACGGTCCTGCTGATGAGCGGATTGCTGCTGTGCGGACTGGCGACCTATCCGCTGTTGCCTGTCGGCGCCCTGCCGAATGTCAACTATCCGACCATCCAGATTTCGGCGCAGTTGCCCGGCGCCGACCCGCAAACCATCGCATCTTCCGTCGCCACCCCGCTGGAACAGCAGTTGAGCCAGATTCCTGGCGTCACGCAGCTCACCTCGTCAAGCGCGCTCGGCGTGGCGCAGCTCACCGTTCAGTTCGAGCTCTCCCGCACCGTCGACAGCGCCGCGGTGGACGTATTGTCGGCCATCAATGCCGCAAGCCCCTTTCTGCCGCTGAACATCCCCTATCCGCCGACGATCCGGAAGGTGAACCCCGCGGAGACGCCGATCATGCTGATCGCGCTGACTTCGGACGCATACCCGCTGACCACCGTCGACGCCTATGCCGAGAATATTCTCCTTCCCAAGATTTCGCAGATCCCCGGTGTCGGTCTCGTCGGCATCGGCGGCCAGCAGAAGCCCGCCATCCGGGTCCAGGTCAATCCGCAGGCGCTGGCCGCGCGCGGGATCGGCCTCGAAGATGTCCGCACCGTCATCGCAGGCGCGAATGTTGATCTGCCCAAGGGTACGCTCAACAGCCCGCGCGTGACCTATACGCTGAATACCAACGATCAGCTGCTGAAGCCCGAAGCCTATGACGAGTTGATCGTCGCCTACCGCAACGGTTCGCCGGTTCAAATCCGCGATATCGGAAGGGCGATCGCGGGGCCGGAAAACGATCTGCTGGCGGGGTGGTATGGCAAAGAACCCGCCATCATCCTCGCCGTGCAGCGCGTGCCCGGGGCCAACGTCATCGAGACGGTGGATCGCATCAAGACCCTGCTGCCGCAACTTCAGGCATCGATCCCTCCCGGGATCAAAGTGTCGATTGCGGCCGATCGGACCCTCACCATCCGCGCCGCGGTCGCCGATGTCCAGTTCACGCTGATGTTGACCGTGGCGCTGGTGGTGATGGTCATTTTCCTGTTCCTGAGAAACTTCTGGGCGACCGTCATTCCGGCGGTCACTGTGCCGCTGTCACTGATCGGCACCTTCGCGCTATTGTATCTGCTCGGCTATAGCCTCGACAATTTGTCGCTGATGGCGCTGTCGATCGCCGTCGGCTTCGTTGTCGACGACGCCGTCGTCGTGATCGAAAACATCGTCCGGCATCTCGAGCAGGGCCTGAGCCCGATCGAGGCAGCGCTCAAGGGCTCCGGTGAAATCGGGTTCACGATCGTTTCCATCACGCTGTCGCTGATCGCGGTCTTCATCCCGCTGTTCCTGATGGGAGGCTATGTCGGCAAGCTGTTCCAGGAATTTGCCATCACGATCACTGCCGCGCTGATCCTGTCGCTCATCATTTCGCTCACCTTGACCCCGATGATGTGCTCGCGCCTGCTGAAGGACGAGACCCACAAGCGGCACGGGCGGCTCTATCTGATGTTCGAGCGCGGCTTCGACGGCCTCCTCGCGCTATATTCCCGTGGGCTGAAGATCGTGCTTCGCCATCGTTTCACAACCCTGATGGTGATGCTCTCCACCGTCGCGCTGACCGGCTATCTCTATACGGTCATTCCGAAAGGCTTCTTCCCGCAGGAAGACACCGGACAGATCGTCGGCATCACCGAGGCGGCGCAGGACATCTCCTTTCCGGCGATGTCCGAGCGTCAGCAGGCGCTGGTCGACACCTTGCTGAAGGATCCGGCAATCGACTCCGTCGCGAGCTATATCGGGCCGGGCGGTCCGACGGCAACGCTCAACCAGGGCCGCATTTTCATCGTGCTGAAGCCGAAACCGCAACGCAAGGCCAGCGCCGACCAGATCATCAATCGATTGAAGCCGCAGCTTGCCAGGACGCAGGGCATCACGCTCTACATGCAGGCCGCGCAGGATATCACCATCGGGGCGCGCCTCTCCAAGACCCAATACCAGTACACCCTGACCGACGCCGACTCGAACGAACTCACCCACTGGTCGGCCATTTACCTCGAGAAATTGAGGGCGACGCCCGGCATCACCGATGTTGCGAGCGACCAGGCCAATGCCGGACCGCTGCTCAATGTGACGGTCAATCGCAAGGTCGCGTCAAGCTTCGGAATTCTTCCCTCGACAATCGACAATACCCTGGACGATGCCTTTGGCCAGCGCATCGTCTCAACCATGTTTACCTCGCTCAATCAATATCACGTCGTGCTCGAGGTCGACCCGCAATTCCAGTACGGGCCTGATGCGCTGAGGGACATCTACCTGAATTCCGCTAGCGGCCAGCAGGTTCCGTTGAGCACGCTGGTGAACAGCACCATCAAGCCCTCGCCCATTCTCATCAACCATCAGAGCATGTTTCCTTCCGTGACCATCTCGTTCAACCTGAAGCCCGGGGTGGCGCTCGGCGACGCGGTGGACGCGATCCAGAGGATCGAGAAGGAAACGGGAAAACCCGCCTCGCTGGCGACGTCGTTCCAGGGCAATGCCCAAGCCTTCCAGTCGTCGCTGTCGGGCACTCCGCTGCTGATCGGCGTGGCCCTGATCGTCATCTACATCATTCTAGGCGTGCTCTATGAGAGCTTCATTCATCCGATCACGATCCTGTCGACGCTGCCTTCGGCCGGCATCGGCGCGTTGCTGTTGCTGATGGCCGTTCACATGGACCTCAGCGTCATCGCGATCATCGGCATCATCCTTCTGATCGGCATCGTCAAGAAGAACGGCATCATGCTGGTCGACTTCGCCCTCGACGTTGAACGCAATCAGGGATTAAGCGCGGAAGATTCAATTTATCAGGCGTGCACCCTGCGGTTCCGGCCGATCCTGATGACGACCATGGCGGCGCTGCTGGGCGGCGTGCCCTTGATGGTCGGAACCGGCACCGGATCGGAACTTCGCCAGCCGCTCGGCTATACGATCGTTGGCGGCTTGCTGCTGTCGCAGCTTCTGACGCTCTACACGACGCCGGTGGTCTACATCTACCTCAATGCGCTTGGCGCATGGCTCGCTCGACCCCACGAAAGTACCGCCCAGGAAGCGGCTGCGCCCGCCGCCGAATGACGCGCGGGGCCGCGGCGGCGCGCTCCCTCCCTCTGCCCGCGCGAAAACGTATCACCCGGAGACTCTCATGCATTCGCGAAAGACACGCCGTTGGCGGGAGACCATATCTGCACGCGGCCACAGCCATGCCGGCCCGCTGTTGGAACCATCTTCAGGAGTGTAACCATGACCGATACGGTCGAAGCACGAAAATCAGCCGCCCTGAAAACACCGTCGGATGTCGGCGAAAACGCGACCCGGGATATCCCCGCGGCCCTGCGGGCCCTGCTCGCCGATGCTTTCGCGCTCTACCTCAAGACCAAGAATTTTCACTGGCACATGTCCGGCCCGCATTTCCGGGATTACCATCTGCTCCTCGACGAGCAGGGCGAGCAGATCTTTGCGATGACCGATGATATTGCCGAGCGCGCCCGCAAGATCGGAGGCACGAGCCTGCGCTCGATCGGGCATATCGGCCGAGTTCAACGCCTTTTGGACAATGATGCCGACTTCGTCACCGCAGAGGACATGCTTGCGGAACTGCGTGACGACAACAAGCAGTTCACCAAATACCTTCGCGAGACGCACGCGCTTTGCGACGAGTATGAGGACGTCGCGACCGCGAGCCTCATCGAAAACTGGATCGACGAGTCGGAGCGCCGCACCTGGTTCCTGTTCGAAGCCAGCCGCCGGTAAACAGGCGCGCATTTCCGCTCAGCGCCCGTCGTCGATGCAGCGGCTAATG
>JBAUUA010000972.1:0-6412 GCA_049582465.1 Bradyrhizobium sp.
GGTGATCGAGGATCAGGTCACCTATCCCCTGACGACCGCGATGCTCACGGTGCCTCGCTCGAAAGTGGTGCGTGGATTTTCGTTCTTCGGCGTGTCGTTCGTCTACGTCATCTTCGAGGACGGCACCGACATCTACTGGGCTCGCTCGCGGGTGCTCGAATTCCTCAACAGCGCCGCGTCGCGGCTGCCGGCGGGCGTGACGCCGACGATCGGCCCGGATGCCACCGGCGTCGGCTGGGTCTACCAGTACGCCGTGATGTCCAAGGAATTGAACCTATCGGACACGCGCACCATCCAGGACTGGAACCTGAAATTCGCACTGGCCAAGGCGGAAGGCGTCGCGGAAGTGGCCAGCGTCGGCGGCTTCGTCCGCCAGTACAACGTCATCCTCGATCCGCAGCGGATGCGCGATCTCGGCATCACCATGCAGAAGATGCGCGATGCGATCCGTGCCAGCAACGCCGATGTCGGCGGCCGCACCGTCGAACTCTCGGAGTTCGAATATGTCATCCGCGGCAAGGGCTATCTGAAAGGCATCAACGACCTCGGCAACATCGTGCTGAAGACCAGCAACGGAACGCCGGTGCTGCTGCGCGACATCGCGCGCGTCGAACTGGGGCCGGACGAGCGGCGCGGCATCACCGAACTGAACGGGGAGGGCGAAGTGGCTAGCGGCATCGTGCTGCAGCGCTTCGGCGTCAATGCGCTCGACGTGATCGAGAACGTCAAGAAGCGCTTCAAGGAGATCGCCAGCAGCCTGCCGAAGTCGGTCGAGATCGTGGCGGTCTATGACCGCTCCAACCTGATCAACGCGGCGATCGAGACGCTCAAGCACACGCTGGTCGAGGAAAGCATCGTGGTGGCGTTGGTCTGCATCGTCTTCCTGCTGCATTTCCGCAGCGCGCTGGTGGCGATCGTGATGCTGCCGGTCGGCATATTGATGGCGTTCGGCACCATGAAGCTACTCGGCATCGGCGCTAATATCATGAGCCTCGGCGGCATCGCGATTGCCATCGGCGCCATGATCGATGCGGCCATCGTCATGATCGAGAACGCTCACAAGCATCTCGAGCGGGCCGAACCGGGGCGTCAGCGGGTCGCTGTGCTGATCGAGGCGGCTTCCGAGGTAGGACCTGCGCTGTTCTTCAGCCTGTTGATCATCACCGTCTCCTTCATGCCGATCTTCACGCTGGAATCGCAGGAGGGTCGGCTGTTCAGCCCGCTCGCCTTCACCAAGACGTTTTCGATGGCGGCCGCGGCGCTGTTGTCGGTCACGCTGGTGCCGGCGCTGATGGTGGTCTGCGTCCGCGGCCGGATCGTTCCGGAGCACAAGAATCCGATCAACCGCTTCCTGATCTGGATTTATCGCCCCGTGATTGCCGGCGTGATGCGCGCAAAAGTGCTGGTGATCCTCGCCTCGCTCGCGATTCTCGCGGTCACGATCTGGCCGGCGCGGCAATTGGGCACCGAGTTCATGCCGAGCCTCAACGAGGGCACGCTGCTCTATATGCCGACCACCCTGCCCGGCATTTCCGTGACCAAGGCCGCCGAATTGTTGCAGACGCAGGACAGGATCATCCGCTCATTCCCTGAGGTCGCCTCGGTCTACGGCAAGGCGGGGCGCGCCTCCACCGCCACCGATCCGGCGCCATCGGAGATGTTCGAGACCATCATCAACCTGAAGCCGAAGGCGGAATGGCGGCCGGGGGTGACGATCGAAAGCCTCACGGCCGAGATGGACCGTGCGTTACAATTTCCGGGCGTCTCCAACGCCTGGACCATGCCGATCAAGTCGCGCATCGACATGCTGTCGACCGGCATCCGCACGCCGGTCGGGGTCAAGGTGATCGGCACCGATCTCGTCGAGATCGACAAGCTGGCCAAACAGGTCGAGCAGGTCATCAAGGCCGTGCCGGGAACGTCGTCGGCCTATGCCGAACGCGCGCTCGGCGGCTACTATCTCGACGTGACGCCAGACCGCGCGGCGCTGGCGCGCTACGGCATCATGGTGCAGGACGTCCAGGACGTCATCGCTACCGCGCTTGGCGGCCAGACCGTGACCACCACGGTTGAAGGCCGCCAGCGCTTTTCCGTCAACATGCGCTACCCCCGCGATCTCAGGAGCAACCCGCAGGCCATCGCCAGCGACGTTCTGGTGCCGCTGCCGAACGGCGGGGCGGTACCTCTGGGAGAGGTCGCAAAAGTGGCGCCCTCGCGCGGTCCGACCTCTATCCGCACCGAGAACGGACAGCTCGCCGTCTACATCTATGTCGACATCAGGGATCGCGATCTCGGCGGCTATGTGGCTGATGCACAGGCGGCGGTGAAGGCGAGCATCCAGTTTCCGGCCGGCTCCTATGTGGTCTGGAGCGGGCAGTACGAATATCTCGAACGCGCGGCTGCACGGCTGAAAATCGTGGTGCCGGTGACGCTCGCGATCATCTTTCTCCTGCTCTATCTCAACTTCCGATCCTTCACCGACACCATGATCGTGATGCTGTCGCTGCCGTTCGCGTTGGTCGGCGGGATCTGGCTGATGTGGTGGCTCGGCTTCAATCTCTCGGTCGCCGTGGTCGTCGGCTTCATCGCGCTGGCCGGCGTTGCCGCCGAGACCGGCGTGGTGATGCTGATCTACCTCAACCATGCTTTGGCCCAGATCGAGGCACGACGCGCGGCCGAGGGCCGCCGGCTTTCCCGTCGCGATCTCTACGACGCCATCATGGAGGGCGCGGTCGAGCGGGTGCGGCCGAAGATGATGACGGTGGTGGCCATCATGGCCGGCCTGCTGCCGATCATGTGGAGCACCGGCGCCGGCTCCGAAATCATGCAGCGGATTGCGGTTCCCATGATCGGCGGCATGATCTCGTCGACGCTTCTGACGCTGATCGTGATCCCGGCGATCTACGGTCTGGTCAGGGGCTTCCGGCAGTGGGACGAGGACCGTGTCGACAGCCAGCCACCGTCGCCGCCGGCCGAGTCCATCAAGCGGCCACAGGCCCTTCCGGAGCCGGCCGAATGAGATGGACCGAGCACGAGATGGTGTGAGGCGCGTTGTCTCTGGCGGCTGTCGGTGCGGCGCTCGCGTACCCATATCCGGCAGGGATCATCAGGGAGCGACCGATGGGTTTTTACAGCGACGTCATCCTGCCGAGGATTTGCGATCTTGCGATGCGCAACAGGCTGCTGCTGCCGATTCGCGAACGGGTAATCGGTGCGGCGGAGGGCAGGGTCCTCGAGATCGGCGTCGGCTCGGGATTGAACCTGCCGTTCTACCGTCCGCCGGTGCGGGAGGTGCTGGCGCTCGAACCGGCGGCAAAGCTGGTCGCCATGGCGCAAAACGCATCGCGCGGCACCATCATGCCGGTCAGCTTCCTCGAGGCATCCGCCGAGGCCATCCCGCTCGAAGATCACAGCGTCGATACCGTCGTCACGACCTGGACCATGTGCTCGATCCCCCACGCCGACATGGCGCTGGCGGAAATCCGGCGCGTGCTGCGGCCGGGCGGCAAACTTCTGTTCGTCGAGCACGGCCGCGCGCCCGACGAAAGCGTGCGGCGCTGGCAAGACCGGCTGACGCCGGCCTGGCGCCGTATCGCCGGCGGCTGTCACCTCAACCGGCCGATCGGTTCGATGATCGAAGGCGCGGGGTTTCGGATCGACCGCATCGAGACCGGCTATATCCCCGGACCCCGGCCGATGACCTACATGTATGAAGGCAGCGCGCGGCCGAATTGACGGCGGCTATGTCCCATACGCCGCGGGATCGAGGCTGAACGCCAGACCCTGCCATTGGCCATCGCTCGCGTCGCGCCGCCGCTGGTTCTCGTGCGCAATCTCACGGTAAAGGCTCAGAGCTGCGCGGTCGTCGATGCCGGCCGTGTCGCGGTCGAGATGCTCGGCCAGCAATTGACAGCGCAGCGCGCGCACGACTTGCGGGTCCCAGATCGAGGCATTCATCTCGGTATGACCGGAAAGCGAATTTGCGTGTAAATTGCATGAGCCGATCGTCGCGAAGGCGTCGTCGACCAGCATGATCTTGCTGTGGACGTAGACGGGATTGCGACGGCCCCGCGCATCGAGGCCCGCGATCCCCGCCAGCCCAAAGTTTTGATGACGGCCGAGCGCGGCGAGGCCATCGAAGAGGGGCGTGCGCTGCGCATTCAGGCGGGCTGCGCGGACAGCGTGTTCCGGCTCGGCGGGAACGAGAACCACAACTTCCACGCCGCGTTTGAGGGCTGCTTCCAGCGCGGTTGCGATTTGCGGGACCGGAATCGCCTGGTTCTCGATATAGATCGAGGACCGCGCGGCGCCGATCGCCCCGAAATATTGTTCGAGGATCGACCGTTCGCCGCCGAAAATGTCGTGGACCAGGCTCTCCGGATTGGGATGGGCATCACCATAGCGGCCCGGATGCACCATGCGCTGGATCTGCACGATGCTCGCGCCACGCGGCGCCGACAGGCGCGCCGGAAAGTCCAGGCTGTCATTTCCGTCGTGGCCCCATGTGCCATCGGCCTCGGCGCGCTCGCTCGCCTCGTTCCAGCGCTGGACGAAATTGTGCTGAACATCGGTCGCCGATGGTCCGGATATCTCGACATAGACGTCATGACGTTCGCCGTCGCCGGCATGACCGGGCGATCCCATGGCTATGGCCGTCAGATTGATCCCGCCGACGAAGGCGGTCTCGGACCTTTGGCCGGCGTCGATCAACCAGCTCTTCTGATGCTGGACATAGGGGCCGTGCCCGCGATCCCAGCGGATGCGCAAGCGCGATCCGCGCGCGGCGAGCAGGCTCCGATCTTCAGGGGAGCCTGCGAACGTGCGGCCATAGCCGATGCTTTCCGGATTGGGCCGCCAGAAGATGATCCGCACGTCGAGGCCGCGCTCGACTGCCTCGTCCAGCACATCGAACAGCGTGCCGTCGCCGTCAGGCATCTCGAAGTCCGGCGCGACAAAGGCGGCCGTTAGCCAGATACTGTGCTGCGCGGTCTTGATCGCCTGACTGATGCGGCGAAAGGCGGGCAGGCCGTCGACCAGCGGCCGCACGGCGTTGCCTGCGCGCGGCGGATAGGAGCACGCGGCCGCGGAAGGAATATGGATATTCCCGGTCATGGCCCCGCTTGTAGCGTCAAATGCGGGCGAGAGGAATTACGCCGCGAAATCCGATGTCCGCGCGCGCGGGCGGGCGCGGCGCTCGGGAAGATATTCGACGCGCATGAAATGCTCGGACACCGTGATGTGCTCGACCAGCGTCGGCTCGCCGGCGACCGACGTCACTTCTTGAACCGGAACCGGCGTCTCTTCGTCAATCTCTTCAGGAACAAGCGGCGGCGAACGGACCGTCTCTGGAAACGGTCCGAATTCGCCCGCTACCTCCCGGAGCGGCTTCTGCTTGTCGGCCCAGTGCAGGGCGGTGTAGTCGAAGCCTTGCACGATGGTGGGTTTGACGATTTCGAAATAGGGCGAGATGTCGAAATCGCGTGGCATGTAGAGCGAGGAGTCGCGGATGTGCAGGATTTCGCGCCGGGCTGCTCTGGAGCCGGCGCGGGTGATCTTGGGCAGGATCGGATAGCGCACGGCGTCGAACGCCTGCGCGATCAGCGCCGAGCAGATGATCTTGGTGGGATCGCCGGAGCCGAATGCGATCATCCGCCGCCGCCAGCGCTGCGGAATCGGCAGCGGGATCAGGAAGCGCATCAGATCGAGAATGTTCTTGGTGTCGTAGCCGAAGCCGATCCGGTTGATGGCATAGCGGCACACCATGTTGCGGTCTTCGAACGACAGGCCGACCGGGCGGCACAGCCGCGTGTGATAGGGAAAATATTTCGACAGCGGCGCCGAGGTCACGCCCTCGCCGATATTGGCCTCGATCAGGACATGCGGTTCGCCGTCGGGCTCTGCGGCGCCGTCGATCGGGCCGACATAGAGCGCGGCATGCGACCAGGTGGACTGCGTCAGATATTTGATGATGCCGGAAACCCGGCTGTTGCCCTCGACCAGCAGCACGTCGCCCTGATCGATGACGCCCCGTAAATGTTCGGGGTCGCTGGGCGTGAACGGCTCATAACCGGGCACCTCCTTCTGGAGGTAGCTCGCGATCAGCTTGCCGACGGTATCGAGCACGAGTCCCATGAATTCCCCCCGACGGCCTTTTCCGGCCGCTTTTTCTCCCTCCTTATCATGGTCGAAAGCCATTGCAATTTGGTTCATGCATGAGCTGGATCAATCATGATTGATTCACCATGACGGTTGCCGCGCCCGCCCGGATGCGGCAAGTTCGCCAAAAGTTCCGCTGATTTTCAAAGTTCCGGAAACCATGACATGACAATGAAGCGCCGCGACTTTCTTTCGGCGGCGGCGGGCTTCGCGGCGGCGCCGGCGCTCGGCGGGCGCGCCTTTGCCGCCGCCTTGC
>JBAUUA010000973.1:0-3420 GCA_049582465.1 Bradyrhizobium sp.
AGGTGCAGAAATACGCCACCGTCACCAATCACGGCTACATCGGCTATGTCGTGGTCGTGAACAAGAAGTTCTGGGACGGGCTGCCGGCGGACATTCGCGACGAGCTGACGAAGGCGATGAAGGAAGCAACCGAGTTCGGCAATAGCCAGTCGGCCAAGGAGAACGACGACGCGCTGGAAGCCATCAAGAAGTCCGGCAAGACCGAAATCATCTCCTTGACACAGGACCAGGACGAAGCGATGCGCAAGGCCATGATGCCGGTCTACAAGGAAGTGGCGTCGCGGGTGGGTCAGCCCTTGATCGACGAATTCCTGAAGGAAACCGGCCGCGGCCCGATGAACTGAGCGCCGCGGCGCACGATCCGCCGAAGCGTGGGCGGCTTTGCCAGGATCGCGCGCCTCCCGATCCCGGGGAGCGCGGTCGGACGCAAAGCCGGCTTGTCGCCTCTGCCGATCGCGCGCGACCGGGCGGAACGACTTGAGGCCGCGACCGCGATGGTCGCGGAAGGTGCATGGCCGGGGACCGGCGGCCGTCACGGGGGACATCGATGCTGTTACGTATTCTCGACAGGCTCGAGGAAATCATTATTGCCAGCCTGATGGGCGCTGCGACGCTGATCACCTTCGTCGCCGTCGTGCATCGCTATCTGGTCGACATTCCCCTCTTGTATCCGATCCTGTTTCCGATCCGGCTCGCCTGGTCGCAGGAACTGTGCATCTACATGTTCATCTGGATGGCGAAGTTCGGCGCGGCCTATGGCGTGCGAACCGGCATCCACGTCGGCGTCGACGTCCTGATCAAGCGGCTCAATCCGACCTGGCAGAAGGGCGTCATCCTGTTCGGCCTGTTCGGCGGCGCGCTGTTCACCTTCGTCGTCGGCACCATGGGCGCGAAATTCGTCATCGAGTTGATGAGCACCGACCAGGTCTCGCCCGACCTGGAATTGCCGAGCTGGCTGGTCTACGCCTGCATCCCGCTCGGCTCCTATCTGATGTGCTTCCGCTTCCTGCAGGTGTCCTGGACCTATTACAGGACCGGCGACCTGCCCCATCACGACGCGACGCATGTCGATGGCGTCGAGGTCAGTGAAACGGCGCCGATCGCGCTGGGAGAAGCGTGATGAGCGCTGCGCTTATCTTCGGACTGCTGTTCGCCCTGATGCTGACGGGCATGCCGATCTCGATTTCGCTCGGCCTCACCGTTCTGACCTTCCTGTTCACGATGACGGAAGTGCCGATCGAGAGCGTCGGCTTGAAGCTGTTTTCCGGTCTCGACAATTTCGGGATCATGGCGATCCCGTTCTTCATTCTCGCGGGCACTTTCCTGACCCGCGGCGGCGTGGCGCGGCGGATGATTTCATTCACGACATCGCTGGTCGGCCATTTCCCGGGCGGGCTGGGGCTCGCCGGCGTCGCCGCCTGCGCGATGTTCGCCGCGATCTCCGGATCGAGCGTGGCGACCGTGGTCGCGATCGGCTCGATCATGATGCCCGCCATGGTGGAATACGGCTATCCGCGCCGGTTCGGCGTCGGCGTGATCTCGACCTCGGGCGCGCTCGGCATCCTGGTGCCGCCCTCGATCATCCTGGTGCTGTACGGCGTTTCCACCAACACCTCGATCGGCGCGCTGTTCATGGCCGGCATCGTGCCGGGGATCATGCTGGCGTCGATGCTGGCCGCCGTGACCTGGTTCATCGCCTGGCGCAACGGCTACCCGCGCATGCAGAAAGCGAGTCTCGGCCAGCAATGGACGGCGTTCCGCGAGAGCCTGTGGGGGCTGCTGCTGATCGTGATCGTGCTTGGCGGTATCTATGGCGGCGTCTTCACGCCGACGGAAGCCGCCGCGGTCGCCGCGGTGTACGCCTTCTGCATCACCGTGTTCGTCTACAAGGAGCTCAAGCTCAGCGAAGTGCCGAAGGTGCTGCTGCAGGCGGCCAGCATGAGTTCGATGCTGCTCTACATCATCACCAATGCGGTGCTGTTCTCGTTCCTGATGACGCACGAGCAGATTCCGCAGGAAATGGCCGCCTGGATCATCGACAAGAATTTCTCGATCTGGATGTTCCTCCTGGTGGTCAACATCATCCTGCTGCTGGCCGGCAATGTCATGGATCCGTCGTCGATCCTGCTGATCATGGCGCCGATCCTGTTTCCGCTCGCGACCAAGCTCGGCATCCATCCCGTTCACCTCGGCGTGCTGATGATCGTCAACACCGAAGTCGGGCTTTGCCATCCGCCGGTGGGCCTCAATCTCTATATCGCCAGCAGCATCGCGAAGATGGGCATCAGCGAGATCACCATCGCGGTGTTGCCATGGTTGTGCGCGATGCTGGTGTTCCTGGGGCTGATTACCTACATCCCGGAGATTTCGCTGTGGCTGCCGCGCCTGTTAGGAATGATTTGAAACAACGGATTACATCTTGGTAAGCCAGCGATGTCTTTCCAAACTGTAAGTTGATTGCGGCACCGGGGACGCTCATCTTCAGCCAACCTTCAAAGGAGGTTCACATGAAGAAGTTTGCCATTGCCGGCATCGCGGCGCTCGCCATCGCCGGTTCGACCGCGGTCTATGCCCAGACGCACCGTCCGTGGTTTCACGAGCACATGCAGCACATGCGAATGAGTCCGGAAGACCGGGCTGCCTTTACCGACGCGCGGATCGCCGCCGTCCATGCCGGGCTGAAGCTGAATGCGGACCAGGAGAAGCTGTGGCCGCCGGTCGAGACCGCGGTGCGGGACTTCGCCAAGATCCGGATCGATCGCGCCAATGCGCGGATGAACGCACAGCAGAATGAGGACCAGCAGAAGCCCGACGATCCGGTCGCACGCTTGCGCGAACGCGCCGACAACATGGCGACCTCGGCGGCGGCGATGAAGAAGATCGCGGATGCGGCCGACCCGCTCTACAAGACCCTGGACGATGGCCAGAAGCGCCGCCTCGCCATCCTGACCCATATGGAGGGCCGGTTCGGCGGCGGCTGGCGGCACCGTGGCTTCGAGCGCGGCATGATGGGCGGCGACCGCGACCATATGGACCACATGGAGCATATGGATCGCGGCGATCGGGACAGTGGCCGGCTCTAGCCGCGGGGCCCCCTCCGATTCCCCTGACTTTCAAGGAAAAGCCGCCGGATTCCGGCGGCTTTTTCGCGTATTCGCGAGCCCCGGCAAGCCGGGAAAACCCCAATGGTTTGCTGGACATCGCCGAATCGCTTTGCTAAACGACGCCCTCTTGTGAAGGCTTTCCGGGGCCCAAGTTCCGGGCGCATAGCTCAGTTGGTAGAGCAGATGACTCTTAATCATCGGGTCCCAGGTTCGAGCCCTGGTGCGCCCACCAAGCTTTTCAAAGACTTACGATAGAGAGACGCCCAGCTAAAGCCGGTCTTTTCGACTTGGGTCACTTCTGGGTCACCTTCAGCGC
>JBAUUA010000974.1:0-2539 GCA_049582465.1 Bradyrhizobium sp.
GCGCCGGTGGGCGGGCGCGAGATCGTCCGTATTGAACTAGATCGTCGGCAGCACCGAAAACCGCTCGCCGGCATATCGCAGATTCAGCGCATCGCGGCCCGCAGGCTCCTCCTGCACGGAATCGACCCGCGCCGAGGACGGCCCCCGCCGGCAGGCCGCCACCATCTCCGAGACGATCTCCTCTGGCCCGGCAAACAACGCTTCCACGCTGCCGTCCCTGCGGTTGCGCACCCAGCCTTCAAGATCGTTGTTTCTGGCCCGGTAGTCGACCCAGGCGCGGTAGCCGACGCCCTGCACCCGGCCGGTGATCGTCACCTGTCGGATCGCGTCGCTCATCTACTTCCTCAAGCCCAGGAATTCGCGGCCGCGCTCCTTCACCTCCGCTTCGCGCGTCAGGCGGCCGGTCAGTTCGCCCGATGCCAGTCCCTTCAACGCCTTCGGCGGCAAACCCTCGCGCAGCGCCTTGAGCGTTTCGTAAACGGCCTGCGTGGCCGCGGCGAACGGCGCATGGCCCTGCAGGGCGATCCGCACGCGCTGTCCCGCGAGATAGCCGGGATCGGACATCTCCTCGGGCGCGCCGCCGAGCACGATCGGCAGTTTCGTCGCCGCCGCGACGGCCTCCAGTTCGGCGCGCACCTTGATGCCGGTGAAGAACAGCGCGTCGACGCCGGTCGCCTCATACGCCCTGGCGCGCGCGATTGCGTCATCGAGCGAGGTCATGGATACAGCGCCGGTGCGTCCGATGATGACCAGCGAGGAATCGCGGCGTGCATCCAGCGCCGCCTTCATCTTGCCGACGCCCTCCTCCAGCGAGATCAGCTGCGTCGCGGCCTGCCCGAACGCCTGCGGCAGCAGCGTATCCTCGACGGTGAGGCCGGCGGCGCCCGCCGTCTCGAGCTCCTCGACGGTGCGGCGGACGTTGAGCGCGTTGCCGTAGCCGTGGTCGGCATCGACCAAGACCGGCAAGGCTGACGCGCGCGACATCCGGCGCATCTGCTCGGCGAGTTCGCTCAGCGTGATCAGCGCAATGTCGGGATCCCCCAGCACCGCGAGCGAAGCCACCGAGCCGCCGAACATGCCGAGTTCGAAGCCGAGATCTGCGGCGATGCGGATCGAAATCGCGTCATAGACCGAACCGGGACGAATACATGCCGATCCCGACAGGATCGAGCACAACGTTTCGCGGCGCTTTCGGAAGGCCATCCGCAACTCCCTGGAATTGAGCGTCGAACGCTCAGGCGAATTCGAGGATCAGCGCGTCGACCGCCAGCGTGGCGCCGGGGGCGGCGTGGATCTTCTTCACCGTGCCGTCGCGTTCGGCGCGCAGCACGTTCTGCATCTTCATCGCTTCCACCACGGCCAGCGTCTCGCCCGCCTTGACCTCCTGGCCCTCGGTGACGGCGATCGACACCACGAGCCCGGGCATCGGACACAGCAGCTTCTTGCCGGTATCGGCCTTGGCGCCGACCGGCATCAGCCGTGCCGCTGTGGCCTCGGATTCGGTGAAGACGTTGACGGCGACTTCATAGCCCTGATGCGCAAGCCGGAACCCGTTGGGAATCGGGCGCACCTGCATCGCCACCGGATGACCGTCGACGGTGCCCTGCCAGACGGGAGCGCCAGGCGTCCACGGCGAGACCAGAAGGTGCGGATTGCCGAGCGCGCCGTCGGCCCCGATAAAGCGCACGGCGATGCCGTCGGCCGCCCGGGCGACGTCGAGTGGAATTTCGGCGCGATCCAGCCAAACCGCGCGGCGGCGCTCGCGCTGCACCGGCCGGCCGGTCAACTGGCCCGAAATCTGCCGCTTGCGTTCGCCGAGCACGTGATCGATTGCGGCACCCACCGCGGCGAGCCGGCGCGCGATCTCACCTTCGGGGATGCGAACCGCAAACCCCTTCGGAAACTCCTCCGCGATGAAGCCGGTCGAAAGCTTGCCCTCGCGCCAGCGCGGATGGAGCATCAAGGCCGACAGGAACGGAATGTTGTGGCGAATGCCGTCGATGTAGAATGAATCGAGCGCGGTCGCCTGCGCCTCGATGGCGGCAGCGCGCGAGGGCGCGTGCGTCACCAGCTTCGCAATCATCGGATCATAATAGATCGAGATCTCGCCGCCTTCCTGCACACCGGTGTCGTTGCGGACGGTGATGCCGTCGACGCTGCTCTCGAGTGGCGGACGGTATTTCACCAGCCGTCCGATCGACGGCAGGAAGTTGCGGAACGGGTCTTCGGCATAGACCCGCGATTCCACCGCCCATCCCGTCAGCCGCACGTCCTTCTGCTTCAGCGACAGTTTCTCGCCCGCCGCCACCCGGATCATCTGTTCGACCAGATCGATGCCGGTGACCAGCTCGGTCACGGGGTGCTCGACCTGCAGCCGGGTGTTCATCTCCAGGAAATAGAAGCTCTTGTCCTGGCCGGCGACGAATTCGACCGTGCCGGCGGAGTCGTAATTCACGGCCTTTGCCAGTGCGACCGCCTGCTCGCCCATCTGGCGGCGGGTGGTCTCATCGAGCAGCGGCGATGGCGCCTCCTCGATGAC
>JBAUUA010000975.1:0-1962 GCA_049582465.1 Bradyrhizobium sp.
TGATACATGCTCGAGGTCAGCCGCAAGGTGATGAAGCGGCCGTTGCGGTGCGCCTCCACCAGAGCGGGATCGCCGATGAGGTCGAGAAGTGAATACGGCGCGCCCTTGACCTGGAACAGTTCGGTGTCCGCGATCGCCCCGAACGCGCCGATGATGGCGTCGCAGGGGCTGACCACGACCTTGGGGTCCGGATCGGGCGGGCGCAGGCCGGGCTTGAGCTCGCGGGTGAAGCAGTCGTGCAGGCTCTTGAAATCGGTCTTGCGCGCCTCGGACAGATCGAGGTCGGAGAACAGCCGCCAGCAGGCGATCGAGAGGTCACGCACCACCGGCTGCTCGATCTTGCTGAACCAGCCCATGAACCGGGTCAGGGCCGCCCTGGGCACGCGGTTGGTCAGGAGGAAGTTGATGTCTTCCTGCTGCGTCAGGGCGGAGATTAGGCTTTTGACTGTCATGAATCTGTCAGCTCGACTGGGTAGCGGTTGACGACATGGATTCGCACCTTCCGATTCTGTCTCTCGCCACGGCCGCGGTCGCCGGCACCGCCGCCGCCGTTCCCAAATTGCGGGCGCGGCTGGCGCTGTCCCGGGCCAAGCACCGCTCGCTGAGCGGCCATGCCAAGATGTCGCGCCTGGTGGCGCGACTGATCCCGTTCTACGAGTTCGACATCACCGATTTCTTCAGTTCCGACGGCGCGCCGGCAGAGATCGCCACGCGGCGGCAGGACGGCTTCTTCCGGCTCGCCAATCTCTACCGCGAGCGGTTCGCCAGGGGCCGGGCTCTGACCTTGCAGGCTTCGGAAAAGATCTCCGATCTGCAATTCACCGAATCCTATCGCGTGCCGTTCCAGTATTCGCGGCTGGTGCGCGAGCATCTCGGCACCAGCGCGTTCGTGGAGTCCTCCGCCGGAGTCACCGTGACCGACCTCGACGGCAATGTGTCCTACGACCTGACCGGCTCCTACGGCGTCAACATCTTCGGCAACGACTTCTACAAGCAATGTATCGTCAGCGCCGAGACCCGTGCGCATGCACTCGGCCCGGTGCTCGGCCCCTATCACCCCGTCATCGTCGACAACGTCAACCGGCTGTGCGCGATTTCCGGACTCGATGAAGTGTCGTTCCACATGTCCGGCACCGAAGCGGTCATGCAGGCCGTACGGCTCGCCCGCTATCACACCAAGCGATCGCATCTTGTTCGTTTCGCCGGCGCCTATCACGGCTGGTGGGGCGACGTGCAACCCGGCGTCGGCAACCCGATCGCGCCGCACGAGACCTATACGCTGGCCGAGATGTCGGAGCGCACGCTGCGGGTCCTGAGCACGCGGCGCGACATCGCCTGCGTGCTGGTCAACCCGCTGCAGGCGCTGCACCCCAACGGCAATGCGCCGTCGGATTCGTCGCTGGCGGACTCCTCGCGCAACGGCGGCTTCGACCGCGAAGCCTATGGCGAATGGCTGCGAGCGCTGCGGCAGGTCTGCACCGAGCGCAACATCGTCCTGATTTTCGACGAGGTGTTCGTCGGCTTCCGCCTCGCCCCCGGCGGCGCCCAGGAATATTTCGGCGTGCGCGCCGACATGGTCACCTATGGCAAGAGCCTCGCGGGCGGCCTCCCTGTCGGCGTGGTCTGCGGCCGCAGGGAATTGATGCGCCGCTTCCGCGACAACCGACCGGTCGACGTCTGCTTCGCACGCGGCACCTTCAACTCGCATCCCTATGTGATGACGGCCATGGACGAATTCCTCACCCGGATCGACGATCCCGTGTTTCGTACCGTCTATGACGGACTGGACGAACGCTGGAACGCGCGGGCGCGGCAGATGAACGAGGCGCTCGCCGAACACGACCTGCCGGTCCGTCTCACCAATCTGTCGTCGATCTGGATGGTGCATTACACCGAGCCGTCCCGCTACAACTGGATGCTTCAGTATTACCTGCGCGCCGAAGGGCTGGCGCTGAGCTGGGT
>JBAUUA010000976.1:0-2794 GCA_049582465.1 Bradyrhizobium sp.
GCCAAAGACACTCCGGCTATCGAGGCAATTTTTGGCGACGTGGATGCTGGCGCCTGCTCCGATACCTTTACGTTCGGCAAGGACGGCAAGCCCTTCTTCATGAACGGGCCGAACGACACGCCGGCACGCATCCGTGCCATCACCCAAGCTCTGGAAGAGAGCTGTGGTACCGGCGGCTGGGATTACCTGGTCGAAGTGGCGCCCGGCCTGTAGGAGCCCGTGCGGAACGGTGCTTGGCGGCCGATTCACCGAGGACAAATGACCCGCAAGATTGCCCAAGGACTGATCGCCGGAATGCCGCCAGTCCGTTCGCTGCCGGCTGCATTCCCAAGGAGTGCGCGAATGCGGTCGGCTGCCGCACCAGCGGCGGCCTTCTCGCTAGCCGTACCGGCACCAGCAAAGAGCGCTCCGATTTTCCGGAGTTTGTCGCGCAGTCGCGCCTCAGCGGAATTCTTTCCCGTCATGGCACCTGACCTTTCATGACCGCCGACGCGACGATCTACGCGCCTCCGTTCGAAGCGCGCAGGATTTTTCGGAATGCAGATTCGTAGCCGAAAACGTGGTGCGGTATGTGGTGCGAACAAATTTTGGAATATCGAGCGAGAGCTAAGCTATTGATATTACTGGTAGCGGGAGAGGGAGCCGCCACCACATCAATCTCAGCCACTAAAGTTAATAAATTCAAAGGCTTGGTCGCAACAGGGGTGCGGATCTGACCGTGTGACATCACACCGTTCTGTCACACGAGGATCCCGCCCCGAGGATCAGGTTGAAAATGGCCCGTCCGTCCTATCTCGGCCGCCGCGAGGGCGGCCGCTATTTCATGCAAATAAGGTTGGGGAAACCGGCAGCGAGCCTTTACGGCGGTCCTATTCTGCGCGCGTCATTAAGGACGGCGGATTTTGCCGAGGCGCGGAGACGATTGATGGACAGCCTGGCGTGGGCGCATGAGCTGGTGGCGGCCCCCGACCTGGAGACGGTCGGCAGCATCCTGCATGCCCGCCTCAAGTCCTATGTTGGACGGCCGCCGTCGGCATCGGAACGTGTCCTGGCTGAGCGCTGCGCTTTCGAGCATCAGGTCCGGCACTACATGGGCCGGGCCAACGAGCGTGGCTATGCATTCTCCAAGGCTTTCCCCGGTTTCGCCAGCATCTGGGTCGATTTTGTCGACCAGAACAAATCGGTCGAACAGACCATCCAGCGCATCGATCGCCATCGCGCGTATGAAGAGGGCCGCAACGACCATGCCCAGGCCGGCGATGCGCCGGGAGCCAGCCCTTCCCGCCGGTCCGTCGAAGCATCCCTGCCCTCGCCTACATCGGCGATCGATCCCCTCCAGCTCATTCGCTCACTCGTGGCCGAGAGCCTACAGGCCCATGCGACGTCGGCTGGAGCCGCACCCTCACAACCCGCTCCGGCGGTACTGCAAAGTGCTCCCCGGGACGCCGCGCCGCTGAACGGCCCCACAATGTCGGCAGCGCGCGATCTGTACCTCGCACCTCCCGACCGAAAGAAAGCCCACCTCTCCAAAGGCAGGTCGGAGACAGTTGCTATCGTACAGTTTGCCATCGACCTTCTGGACGACCCTCCCCTTCACTCGGTCAGCAAAGACGACTGGGATAAGCTCGACCTTGCCCTGCCGGACATCCCCCATTCGCGGGACCTGCCGGCCGAGGCCTGCTCATCTCTGTATGCGCGCTACTGTTACGCCCAGAAGCACGGCTGGGACGGAATTTCGCGTGTGACAGAGACCACGATCAAGGGGCGTTACCGGTACGGCCTGTACAAGTTCATCGACTGGGCCATCGACAAAAAACTCTATACCGGTCCCCGCCCTGCCTTCGTCTGCATCGACCCGCAGAATCTCGCGGCGCTGCCTCGCGACGCGTTCGAAGACGCGGAACTGCTGGACCTGCTGAGACTGCCGCTGTTCACGGGATGCGCCGGCCCTCACCGGATCTGGACGCCGGGCCGTTACTTTGTCCAGAACCACTTGTACTGGGCCTATCTGATCCTGATCCTGACGGGGATGAGGCCCGGTGAAGTCGGTCAGATCAAATGCGCCGACGTTCAAACCGACGGCGAATATTACTATTTTGATCTGCGGCCGTTCGATGCGCGCAAGGGGCGCGTTGCGATCGAGGATCTCCGTAACCTCAAGACCAACAGTTCAGGCCGGGTTGTGCCGATCCATCCACTGCTGATCGAACTCGGTCTTCTCGATCGCCTGCTTTATCTCATGAACGCGGGCGAAGAGCGGCTATTTCCCGAATGGAAACAGTTTGCGCGCGGCGACGGCACCACACGCTGGTCACAGCCGATCACCAAAAGCTGGCAATACGTCAAGAAGGTCCTGAAAATTGTGCGGGCAGATCTCACCTTGTACGCCACGCGCCATTTGATGGCCGATTGGCTTGATAACAGCACCGTTGCGAAACGCACGCGCGACCGCATTTTAGGCCACGTTACAGATGTGCCCGGAGGTTACGGCCGTAAGGGATCGATCAATGCGGACCAGATGGCTGCGATCGCGGCTCTCGAACCCGAAATCGTGAAACAGATGCGCGAAATTCTGATGTCCGCCAAGGATCGGGCTGAGAGGGCAGAACTTATCGTGCTCAAGCCTCAGTCGAAAAAGCGCGCAGGCGCACCAAGAAGATCAGAGTAAGGCGCCTCCTTCGAGCAAGCTCGCAAACGATGGCAGGCTGCCCGCGTTCGCGGCTCTATTCAGTCGTCCGTGAAGAACGTCTTGCTCGACTATGCGGGGCGCAGCGTTGTCCCGCCATGACAGAAC
>JBAUUA010000977.1:0-5657 GCA_049582465.1 Bradyrhizobium sp.
AGCGACTTGTCCGCCGTAGCTCAATGAGCGAAGTCGGAAGCGACGAACGCGCCATACACTCGGTGTCGTCCCTGCGAAAGCAGGGACCCATAACCACAGGTCTCAGTTGTTGCGCGAAAGCCGTTGAACAGCGTCTTTCACAATCAGCGTCACGGCGTATAGCGATGAGCGCTTCGCGCTCACGCCGAGGTCCCTGCTTTCATAGGGACGACAGCGGGTTTTTCTGCGGACGCGGTTTTTTTATCTTTTTAAAAACTCAACGCCGGTTCGCCCTTCGGCTCCAGCGCCTCCGGCTGCAAGCCGCCAAACCGGCGTTCGCGGCCGTGGAACGAGGTCAGCGCTTCCTCAAGATCCTCCGGCCCGAAATCCGGCCACATCTTTTCGGTGAAATGCAGCTCGGCATAGGCGCTCTCCCACAACAGGAAATCGGACAGGCGCTTCTCGCCGCTGGTGCGGATGACGAGGTCGACGTCGCGCAGGCCCGCTTCGCCGGTGATGAGGTCCGAGAAATTCTCGCGGGTGAGACCGCCCACGGTGGCGGCCCTGGCCACCGCGTTGAGGATCGAATCGCGCGCGGAATAATCGACCGCGATGCGCAGATGCAGGGTTTCGCCGTGCGCGGTCGCCCCCTCCGCGCGGCCGATCGCATCGGAAATTCCGGCGGGCAGCCGGTCGCGGCGGCCGATCACGGTGAGGCGAACGCCGTTGCGCACCAGCGCCTCGACCTCGTTGGAAAGATAAAATCGCAGCAGCGACATCAGCGCGGATACTTCCGCCTTCGGCCGGCGCCAATTGTCGCTGGAGAACGCATACAGCGTCAGCGTGCCGACGCCCTGCTTCGGCGCCGCCTCCACCACGCGGCGGATCGCCTCGACGCCGGCCTCGTGCCCGCGCAGCCGCGACAGCCGCTGCCGGATCGCCCAGCGTCCGTTGCCGTCCATGATGATGCCGACATGCAGCTTGGCTTGCAGTTCGGATGGAAGACCGCTTTGCATCGCAAAGTTTCCTTGCAAAAAAAGGGAGAGGTTTTAGATCGGCAGGATGCGAAATTTGGCGGCGGGCGCATCGCCCCTGCCCGCTGCTCTCGCGGCATCCCGAACCAGCCCCTCCAGCACGGCGAGATAATCGAGAAAACGGCGGCGGCCGGTCCGGGTCAGGCGGCACGAAGTGTGCGGCCGGTTGCCCTCATAGCCCTTTGTCACCTCGACGAGGCCGGCTTCCTGCAGCACGGCGAGATGACGGCTGAGATTGCCGTCCGTGAGGCCGCAGAGCTGCTTGAGATCGGCGAACGCCAGCCCCTTGGGATGGGCCATCAGCGAAGTCAGCAAGCCAAGTCGCGCCTTCTCGTGAATCACGCGGTCGAGGCCGTCATAGGAAAACGGCGCGGCGCTGCCGTCGGTCTTTTGTACCTCGGTTCTGGGCATCTCAATCTTCGACATCATGATCTCCGGACGCAAAATGCAGAATCGCGGCCATCAGCAACTGGCCGATCACGAAAGGCATCCCCATGGTCCAGGGCGACAGCGCATGCGTCTGGCTTGCGAGCAGCAAACAACCAAAACCCGCGACAAAATACCACGCGCCCGCGAACGCCACCGTGCGCGGCAGCGAGCGGACCGAGGCGAACACGCCAAGCGACACCAGCACCTGCCACAGGCCGGGCAGCATCCACAGCGCTTCCGGCGCGAACTTCCACAGCATCACCGCGAGCAGCACGCCGGCGGCGCCGGCGGGAAGAAACTGCTCGACCGCCTGAAGCACCATGGCGTCGGCCAACCCCGAATGATGCCGGCGCGAACGGGCCTGCATCTCGGTCCAGATCATGCCGCCGGAAACCAGCGCCGCTGCGGCCCAGCCGCCGAGGAATTCCATGGGATGGCCGGTGGGATCGTCGAGCCAGAGGAATTGCAGGATGGCCGTCAACAGCGCCAGCCCGCCTGTGGCGGCGACGGCCGCCGGGCCATAGCCGCGAAACGCGGTGCCGGCAGCGATCTGGCTGCGAATGGCGAAGATGTCGGCCAAGGCCTTGTCGAGATCGCTCATCATGTGCCCCGAACTTTGCAATGCAAAGCATACGCGACGGAAAAGCAAAGGCAAGACCCCACAGATGTTGCCTTCCGGACGTATCGGCCTTGTGTGACTTCGCTCACATAACTGGTTTCGCAGGCCGGCTAGGTCCCTCCCGAAATCAGCCAATACCGCCAACCACAGGAGAAATCACATGCGCAAATTCATTCTGGTCGCCGCGCTGGCTCTCGCATCCGCTTCCGCGCAGGCCGCGGGCTCGCGAAGCCTGTCGCTGGCGTCGAACGACGACCAGCTTGCGACCGAGCAGCCGAAGGCGGTTGAAGCGCCCAAGCCCGTCGAATCGCCCAAGGCTGTTGAAGCCGCAAAACCCGTCGAGACGCTGAAAGCCGAGACGCCGAAATATGTCGACAGGCCCGCCGCCGTGAACACCGCGACGGAAACGACGAAGACCGATGCGGTTCAGCCAGCCACACCAACTCCGAAGGTCGCAAAGCGCAAGCCGCGGCGCGACTGGACCGAAGCGCGCATCATCGGCGAACTGCATCGCCACGGCATCTATTGGTAACGCGTTGCCGCATTCGAGCTCTCGCATCGGCCGACCCGCTTGGGTCCGGCCGATGCTTCACGTTCACGAGAGATGTGAAACGGTTCACACCGGAATCCGGCGATCGGTTTATTGACGGGGCGTCTTCGCTGAAAGGATTAGCCCGTGTCGTCGCCTCAGAACCAGAGCCCGGAAAACCGCCGTTTCGACTGGCTGGGTATCCTGCGAATTCTCCTGGTGCAGGTGCTGGTGCTCACGGCGCTGATGGTTGGGTTCGTGCACTATGTGAACTGGTCGTCGGACCAGGCGTGGGCGGAATTTTCCCGCAGCTTCACGGCGCCGACGCCGGCGCTGGAAGAGAAATCGAACCCGCCCTCGCCGTCCCCGATGCGCGCGGTCAAGAATCGTCTGCCCTGCGCGCGCAAGACGTGAACGGCCCGGGGTTATTGCGAAACCGTCTGCACCACGCTGCCCACCGCCCGCGCGCTCGCCACCGGCAGCTTCATGTCCTTGGCCAGGGCGTCGTCATATTCGGGCAGCGTCTGCAGCGGCGCCTTGGCCTTCATCTGCACCACCTTGTAGCCGCCGGCCTTCAGCCGCCGAAGCAGCGCCGGCAAGGCTTCCGCGGTGTGCTTCTGGAAATCGTGCATCAGGATGATGCCCTTGCCCTGCTTGTCGAGCTTGGTCATCACGGTGTTGATGATCTGCTCGGGATTCTTTGCCCGGAAGTCGAAAGAGTCGAGATCGCAGGAAAACATCGCGACGTTGCGCGATTGCAGATAGGCCATCGCGGCCGGCCCGTGCTGCAGTTCCGGAAAACGGAAGAACGGCGCGGGCGCTTCGCCCAGCGCCAGCTTGACGGCGCTATAGCCCTTCTCGATCTCGTCCTTGGCGAGCTGATCCGTCATCTTCTTGGAATTCAGGTTGGCGTGCGACCAGGTGTGGGCGCCGACCGTGTGTCCGGCCGCGGCGACCTGCCTGAGGATTTCCGGATGATAGGTGGCGTGCTTGCCGATCGCGAAGAACACGCCCTTGGTGCATTCGTCCGCGAGCGCCTTGAGCACGGCCGGCGTATTGCCCGGCCACGGGCCGTCATCGAAGGTCAGCACCACTTCCTTGTCGGTCAGGAAATCGAGCTGCTTGAAATGCTGGAAACCGAAACCCGGTCCGCCCGTGGTGTCGATGACCACGACGCGGGACACGCCGAGCGCGTCCGGATTGGCGCATGTGCTTTTCTGCGGCAGCGGCCCGGCGGGCTTTTCCGGAACGGAATTGGTGATCTCGACGTCGTCGCGCGCCGAGGCCGGCCTGGCCGCGGGCGCGACTGCCGCAAACCGCTCGGCAAGGGGTGCAGCGATGGTGTTAGGGGCGGTGAGCGCGAGGCGTGGGGAGGAGGGCGACAGGAAGAACCAACCGGCCGATATGACGACCGCCATCATGATGCTCGCGAGCATCAGGCCTAACGCGCTACGCATGGCTACACTTTCAAAAACAACCCGGCTTTTTCACCAAGTCATTAATGAGAAATACTCGTTAACGACTCCTCAACGCGCGTGCTTGCCGCCGACGAATCTCGGCCGGAGGGCGGGCCGATTCAGAGTGATGGACGTCACAGTCGGGACCGGAGCGATTGGGGCACGCTGGGCCCCATCAGAGACGGCCCGCCGCATCGGGCCAGAGGGAGCCGATCATGACCGCCAATCTCAACCGAACCGTTCGCCAGGCCGGCTTTGCCGCCGCCTTCGCGGTCGCCTGCATGGCGCTGGCCCCGACCTCCAGCTTCGCCTTCAGCGCCGAGGCGCAGCAGATGTGCACCGGCGACGCCTTCCGCCTGTGCAGCTCCGAAATCCCCGACATTCCCGCCATCACCGCCTGCATGTACAAGCACCGGACCAATCTCAGCCCGGGCTGCCGCACGGTGATGGACCGCGATCTGGCCGCGCAGCAGCCCAAGGTCGCGGCGAAGTAAATCACCTCGTCATTCCGGGTTCGATGCTTCGCATCGCCCCCGGAACGACCGACTGACGCAAAAGGCGTTGCCGCGCTCCTCCACGCGCATTAGAACGCAGCGAGATCATGACCGGCAAGGCGTACCACCATGGCCAAAGTTCTTTTCGTTATTCCGTTCGTTCTGCTGGCTTCCGCGGCGTCGGCCCAACAGCAGCAGCCGGGACACGACGCCTGCGCGCGGGATGTCTCGCGTTTCTGTCGCGCTCACATCAATGACGGCGACCAGATCGTGCTGGCATGCCTGAAGGAACATCGCGCCAGGCTCAGCAAGGCCTGCGAGAAGGTTCTGACCGAACACGGGCAGTAAGTCGCCTCACGTGCTGCCGCCCGCGGCCGTTGCGACCGGCAGCACCTCGTTGGCGGCGCGGTCGGGGGTTTCTTCCTTCCAGCGCACCGATCCGAATGGCCGCTCCAGCATGCGGCGCACCCGCACCGGATCGGGCCCGAGATGAAAACCGATCGCGCGCTGGTGCAGCGCGCGCTCCGATTGCGTCGAGCGGTTGCGCTGGCGCAGATAGTCGAACCAGGTCGGGCAGTGATAGCGCTCGGTCCACAATTCGGGATCGGCGATGTCGCGGGCGATCGACCAGCCATAGGCGCCGTTGCGCTGGCGGCTGAGCTGCACTTCCTGCATCACGTTGTGGAAGGCGCGGGCGCTTTCCTGGTCGACGCGGTATTCGATCTCCACCACCAGCGGTCCGCTGCGGCCGGTCAGCGCGAGCCGCACTTCGGGATCGGCCAGCACTTCGGCGTCCTCGTTGCGGGCGCCGACCCGCGGCATGCCGAGCCACAGGCCGAGCAGGGGCGATAACAGCATGAGCCCTGCGGAAACCAGCAGCGCGGTTTCCACGCCGGCCGCATCCGTCAGCCGTCCCCAGCCCCAGCTTCCGATCGCGATGCCGCCGGCGATCGAGGCCTGGAACGCCGCCAGCGAGCGGCCGGCGACCCAGCGCGGCGCGGAGAGCTGCACGCCGATATTGAACAGCGCGACCGCCAGCATCCACACCGCGCCCGCCAGCACCAGCGCAATCGCCGTCAGGATGGCGCTCGTGCTGAGTGCAACGGCGGCGATCGC
>JBAUUA010000978.1:0-2677 GCA_049582465.1 Bradyrhizobium sp.
GCGATTCCCTCAGAGCAACATCTGCATCGGCTCGGGGAGATAATGAAAACCCTCGCCGGTCTTCACGACATGGCCATAGCCCGGCCACGGGTAGTGATAGGACATCACGGGGATCTTGTTGGCCGCCAGCATGTCCAGCATTTTCACGCGTGACTCCGCCGCCTGCTTCGGATCGGTGTCGTAGGAGAATTCCATCCGCGGATGTTCCATCAGCAGGATCTGGTGATGGGTGAGGTCGCCGAGGAAGGCAAAGGATTTGCCGTCCGAGGTCACCAGGAACATGGTGTGGCCGACGGTGTGACCGGGCGCGGCAAGTGCCTGGACGCCGGGCAGGAATTCCTGGCCGTCCTTGTAGAACACCAGCTTGTCGCGGATCGGCATCAGGTTCTTGCGCGCGTGAATGACAAAATCCTTCAAGGGGCTGCCCAGCTTGCCTTCGTCGGTCCAGTAATCGAGATCGCTCTGGGCGATGTAGAACTGCGCGTTGGGGAACAGGACCTTGCCGCTGGCATCGACCACGCCGCCGATGTGATCGATATGGGCGTGCGAGAACACCACGGCGTCGATGTCCTCCGGCTTGATGCCGGCTTCCGCCATGCTCTTCTGCTGGCGGCCGGTGGTCGGGCCGAAGGCCTGCGAGGTGCCCATGCCGGTGTCGAACAGCACGAGCTTGTCGCCCATGTTGACGATCGGGGAATTCTGCTCGAGCACGATGTTGTCGGGTGCGAGGAAATTGTCGGTCAGCATCTTCTTGATCTCGTCGTCCGAGGCGCCGGTGAAGGTGCCCTTGGGCGGGCCGAGCGGCAGCGGCCCGTCGGACACCACCGTCACCTCGGCGGAACCGAGCATGAAGCGGTGGAAATAGGGCGACTGCGTCCCGACCTTGGGCGCGCGCGCCAGTGCGCTGCCGCCGAACAGGGCGGACGCGCCAAGGCCGGCGCCGAGAGCAAGCAGGGATCGTCGCGAAACATCGTATGTCATGCGTTTTCCTCCACTGATTTTATGAGTTTTGCTTTTTTGTCGCGCGGGACGGATCGCGCCGCTTCGGTCCGTCAGGCAACGACAGGTTGCGCCTGCTTTCGCGGACTGACAAGGGGCAGCTCGTCGCCGGAAAATGTGCAGCAGAAAGATGTCGGCTGCATAACGAGACGAAGAAAAATATTTCTCGCGGGCTACCGCCGTTCGCGCGGAACACGCTTCGACAAAAGGCCGTCAATTCATCGTGGAGGTCGCGACCGCATTGGCCTGCGGCTGCTCCAGCATCTTCAGCGCGGCATCGAGCGCGTTGCGGAGCTGGAGGGCGGCGGTCGGACTGCAGCGCAACCGACCCGAGGAGAGGAATTTCACGTCGGTCGTGCCGTCCGTCTTGGGCAGGAGAATGCGGGTCGCGAGTTCCGCCTCGATGCTGCCGTGCATGGTCCCGTAGGCCGCCACGATGTCGAAATAGACCACAGGGGCCATGGCTCCGGTGTCCTCGTAGACGAGGCCGGCGGGCGGATTGCGGTTCTCCTGGTCGGCCAAGCGGGCTCTCCTGCGTTATGATTCTAAGGAGATCACAACGTACGCTAGTCGGTAGCCCCGCAATAGCCTTGGTCGGGGGCGACTGCTCAGGGCTGGTAGCCCCTCACCTTGAGCCAATGAGCGCGATGCTCCGTCTTGAGCCAGTTCTGGATGGATTGTTCGTCCAGGAAGCCGGTCACGTAGTCGATCTTTCCTCCGGGGCAATGGCACTTGATCTGCCAATCGCCCTGGAAAAGCTTTTCGGCTTGAAAAATTACAGCGGTGTCTGTCATCCCGCGAATATGCGCCCGCGGTTAGCCTAAACCAAGGCGGAAGCGCCACGATCAAACCGACCCATCCGGTGGCTCCGAGAACAGAATCGAAACACGCGGACTAACTCCGCTTCTTCTCGATCACGTCCCAGATCTTCGCGGCGATGTCCGGGCCGCCGAGCCGGGCGATGGCGCGGATGCCGGTCGGCGAGGTGACGTTGATCTCGGTGAGATTGCCGTCGATGACATCGATGCCGACGAACAGCAGGCCGCGTTCGCGCAACGCCGGTCCCAGCGTCTCGCAGATTTCGCGCTCGCGCGCGGAAAGCTCGGTCGCCTGCGCGGCACCGCCGCGCACCATATTGGAACGCAGATCGTCCGGTGCCGGCACGCGGTTGACGGCGCCGGCGAATTCGCCGTCGACCAGGATGATGCGCTTGTCGCCGTGCTTCACCTCGGGAAGGAAGCGCTGGATCACCCAGGGTTCCCTGAAGGTGACGGAGAACATGTCGTAGAGCGAGCCGAAATTCATGTCCTGCGGCATCACCCGGAACACCGCCGCACCGCCATGGCCGTGCAAAGGCTTCATCACGACAGCACCGTGCTCGTCGCGGAAGGCGTTGATCTCATCGAGGTCGCGCGAGATCAGCGTCGGCGGCATCAGCTGCGGAAAGTCCATCACGAAGATTTTTTCCGGCGCGTTGCGCACGCTGGCCGGGTTGTTCACCACCAGCGTCTTCGGATGGATCCGTTCGAGGAAATGCGTCGAGGTGATGTAGGCGAGATCGAAGGGCGGGTCCTGCCGCAGCAGGATGACGTCGAATTGCGAAAGCGGCTCGCGGTGCGGTTCGCCGAGGGTGAAATGATCGCCGGCCTCGTCGCGCACCGACAGGGTCTGCACCGGG
>JBAUUA010000979.1:0-1865 GCA_049582465.1 Bradyrhizobium sp.
CCCGGTGCAGACCCTGTCGGTGCGCGACGAGGCCGGCGATCATTTCACCCTCGGCGAACCGCACCGCGAGCCGCTTTCGCAATTCGACGTCATCCTGCTGCGGCAGGACCCGCCCTTCGATCTCGCCATGGGGCGTGCGAAAGCGCTTTGCCAGGATGCGATAGCCCTTGGCCATCAGAAAGGCGGCGGCGCGGGCCTCGGCGGACAGGCCGGTGCGAAACGCCGCGACCCGCGCGGGCGAGGCGATCTTGTCGGATGGGGCGGCGCCGTCAGTCTTCGCCATCATCGCCTCCGGCGCTGATCTGCCTTTCGTTCTCTTTGGCGAGCTCCAGCGCGCGGGCATAGATCTCGCGGCGCGGGCGGCCCGACAGCTCCACCGCATGCGCTACCGCATCCTTGACGCTGTCGCGCGCCAGCGACGCGCGCAACAGATCGTCCAGCGCCTCTGCGCTCATGATTTCGGCGCCCTTCGGCGGCGGCGCGATCACCAGCACGAATTCGCCGCGCGTTTCCAGCGCATCGGCTGTTCGCGCCAGCTCGGCCAATGGCCCACGCGTCACCTCTTCATGCAGCTTGGTCAGTTCGCGGCAGATCGCGGCGTCGCGTCCGCCCATGATATCGGCGAGGTCGGCGAGCGTATCCTGCACCCGGTTGCCGGATTCGAACATCACGAGCGTCGCGTCGATTCGCGAAAGCTCGGTTAGCCGCGCGCGGCGCGCGGTCGCTTTCGGCGGCAGGAAGCCCTCGAAGAAAAACCGGTCGGTGGGCAGCGCTGCCACCGCCAGCGCCGTCAGCACCGAGGACGGGCCCGGCAGCGCGATCACGGAAAAGCCGGCGGCGCAGACTTCACGCACCAGCTTGAAGCCCGGGTCGGAGATCAGGGGCGTGCCGGCGTCGGAGACCAGCGCGATGGAGGCGCCTTGCGCCAGCTTTTCCAGGATTTTCGGCCGCGCCAATGCGGCATTGTGCTCGTGATAGGGTTTTAAGCTCGCCGATATGCCATAGCGCTCGGTCAGGCGGCGGGTAATGCGGGTATCCTCGCAGGCGATGATGTCGACGCCGGCCAGCGTTTCCAGCGCGCGCAGCGTGATGTCGCCGAGATTGCCGATCGGGGTCGCCACCAGATAAAGCCCGGGAGATGGCTTCGGCGCGGTCAGGAGGTGGCCGCCAACGGTAAAGTTGCGGCTTGCGGGTTCCGCGCCTTCAGGGTTCTTGCCTTCATGGCTATTTATGGGGACAGCTTTTGCGCGCATAATCATAATCTAGAGGGAACACAGAGATTGCGCCACGATGCTGGCATCAGGAATACCGCTGCGCACGACGATTTAAGGGAACCGGGACGAGCAACCCGGCCCGCACGCCACGGCCATAATCCTTTTGTTTTGGTTAACTATTCGCCGACAATATGCCTGAATCCACTCCCCTGATCGTTGTCAGTGGACGTGCTGGCCGATTTCGGTCGGTCAAGAGAAGAGATGCGATGGTGGGGCCGCTCGAACCCAAATCTGCGCCTGCCAAACCCAACCCTTCCGGGGCCACCCGGCGGTCGGCGGTTGGTTTGATCCTAGGCGCTCCGCTGCTTGCGGCCTGCGCCGGCGTGCAGCAGAGCCTCAATTCGTTTTCCGGTTCGCCTCAGCAGGACGCGGGTCCGCAGCAGCAGCCGCTCGCGGTCGGCACCGGTCAGGTGAAAGTGGGATTACTGCTGCCGCTGTCGGCGGCCGGCAATGCCGGCGTCGCCGCGCAGTCGATGAAGAACGCCGCCGAGATGGCGCTGGCCGAATTCCAGAATCCGAACATCCAGCTCCTGATCAAGGATGACGGCGGCAGCCCGCAAGGCGCGGGCCAGAGTACACAGCAGGCGCTCG
>JBAUUA010000980.1:0-1964 GCA_049582465.1 Bradyrhizobium sp.
GGGCCAGTTCGTCCACATGGCGCCCTGGCAGCGCATCACGCTGGTCGCCGCCGGCGCGGGCGCCGGCATCGCCGCGACTTTCAACACGCCGATTGGCGGCGTGATGTTCGCCATCGAACTCATGCTGCCGGAAATCTCCGCGCGTACATTCCTGCCGGTGGCGCTGGCGACGGGCACCGCGACCTTCATCGGCCGCATCTTCCTCGGCCTACAGCCGGCCTTCGCGGTGCCATCCGCGCTGCTCAACTCCGACAAGCCAGCCTCGCTGGCGGCGCTCCTGCTCTACGCCCTGCTCGGCGCGCTGATGGGACTGGCCGCCACGGCCTTCATCAAGGGGCTCAGCCTCGCCGAAGACGTTTTCGAGGGCGTCAGGAACGGCTATCTGCGCCACGCCATCGGCATGCTGCTGATCGGCAGCCTGATGTATGCGCTGTTGCGCACGTCCGGCCAATATTACGTCGACGGCGTCGGCTACGCGACCATCCAGGCGATCCTGTCGGGCGGTCTGATCGTGCCGGGACTGCTAGCGCTGCTGTTCTTCGCCAAGCTGTATGCGACCTCGGTGAGTCTCGGCTCCGGCGCCTCGGGCGGCATCTTCTCGCCGTCGTTGTTCATGGGCGCGACCATTGGCGGCGCTTTCGGCGCGGCGATCGGCGCCATCCATCCGGTCGACGGGATTGGCGTCACCACCTGTGCGATGATCGGTATGGCCGCCATGGTCGGCGGCGGCACCGGCGCCGCCATGACGGCAGTGACCATGATCTTCGAGATGACGCGCGACTACGATCTGGTGATGCCGATTATCGTCGCGGTGGCACTGGCGATCGGCGTGCGGCGGCTGCTGTCGCAAGAGAATATCTACACGGTGAAGCTTGTCGGACGGAAACACTTCGTGCCCAAAGCACTGCATGCCAATATGTTCCTGGTGCGCCGAGCTGGCGAAGTGATGGAACGCGACGTCGCGATGCTGTCAAAGGATACGCGGCTTGACACATTCCTGCGCCAAGGCGGCCACGAAGGCCGCATGAAGCACATCGTGGTGACCGACGCCATCCTCATCATCGGCGTACTGCGGGTAAACACTGCGCTTCGGCGCGGGCTGGAGGACGTCGAGCAGAGCTTCACGGTCGGCGAGATCGCACAACGCAACTACACGGTGGCGCGCGAGGAGGACATCGTATTCGATGTGGTCACGCGCATGACGCGGCACAATGCCGGTATGGTGGTGGTTACTAGGGCCAAGGGTCGCCCGCGCGCCGCTGATGTGCTCGGCGTCATCACCAAAGAGCACATCGCTGACTCGGTCGCCGACAGCATCAAGCCTTACGCGTAGGCCGCTTCAACCAGAGGCCTCTCTCGTTTTCCAAGTCAAACTGGGATGTCGCATAGTGGCACGAAACGGTCGTTGCGGTGCAGTCGCCGCATGTCCGATGTCGGAGGTGAAGCGGAAAACATGTGCTCGGCGAGAGTATTTCGCCTTTTGACCCATCTGCGACATTAATTGCGCTCAGCGGACCTTATGGTCGGAGCCGGTTTGAGCCCTATCAAAGCGGACCGCGAGGACAGCCGCATGGGCGTACTCCATTTGCTCAAACACTTGCCCTCAGCCTCGTTCAGAGGACAAGAATTTGGTTAATGATTACCTAACGCGACCCTCCGCCACTCGACTAAGGGTTCGACCACTGCTGTCGAGGCCGCTAGTGCGAGCACCGCCTGCTCTTCCCACCCTCGCGGTGAATCCGCTCGCAATGAGAGCACCGCCCTCAGGAGCGTGCACTAGATTTTGTGGTGATTGGCTCGATTGCACCGGTCGTTCGCACGGCATTGCGCGCGTCGAAGTGAGAAGCGATTTCCGCTTCGGCCTCGCGTTCCCATTTTTCCGCCTCGGCGAGCCAAAGGAAACGTCTGGCCGGATCGCTCACTGCGAGCTGGCGAAACTTCGCTTCTAGCTTGCGGCACTGAAC
>JBAUUA010000981.1:0-2181 GCA_049582465.1 Bradyrhizobium sp.
TTCCGTACCAGTGCAGCGTCGCCACGTCGTGGCCAGCATAGAAGCCGAAATACAACAACCCGCCGCTGGCGATGAGCCCCAGCATCGTGACGAAGAAGATCCAGTACAGAACGATGTTGTAGGAGCCGAGCCTCGCCTGTTTGCGGCCAAACAGTCCGCGCAGCCGGATCTTGTCGAGCTGGATGCGGCGGCCTAGTCCCGATTTTGCGACATAGACGGCATAAGCGAGCGAAACCGCGACCAGCACGACGGCGGCCTGCATGTGCGCCACCCACACGCTCTGGCGCGGCAGCACGGCATCGAACAGATTGATCCAGTTGCGCCCGGGAGCCTCGGTCGCGATCCGCAAGCCGCTGACAAAGGAGACGCAGAATGCGGCAACCAGGAGCCAGTGCAGGATGATCGTGCCGTAATCGGTCTTTCGTTGCCTCATTCGCGCGCCCCGCCGTCAGGGAGCGTGCAACCGGCGCCATCAGGGCGGCGCCTGGACTTGATGTTAGCCTCGCGTCTACGACCCACCAGCGCATCGCGCCGGATCGCACCGTTTTCCTTGTTGGCCCGCGATACACGCCGCAAGAAGCCATCGTTACTCGTACACAAATGACCCGTCCCCCAAAATCAGGATTCGCCGAACCCGGCGAATGAACAAATTCCCTTTGCTTTGCGGCTGCCCGGCCGCGACGTTGATGGTTCAAACCGCAAGAGCTGGCGCAAGAGTCTGGATTGACCGATCAGGCCGACCTCCGGCGCTCCGTCGGATGACGGGGCGTCGGAGGCCACGCTGATCCGCCGTTATCCCCACATGTGGTGGAAGTGCTGCGCCATCTCCGGAACCGGCGAATGATGCGGATCCACCGCGGCCGTATCCGCGGCTGTTGCCGGTGCGCTGGCCACGGTTTGCACGGCGGGCGCCGCAGGCGCAGTCGGTGCCGCCGGAGCTGGAGCAGGGGTCACAGGTGCCGCCGCAGCGACAGCCGGTGCCGCGACCGCTGTCGACAACACGTCGGCAACCGTCGCGCCATCGGCATTGTAGGTGCCGCCGGTCGCGGGAGTGTTGTTGCCGCCGACGTCGGCGGCGTTGGCGTGCATCTCTTCCGCCGCGGCGGTGACCAGCGCCGCATTGCCCGTCTGCAATCCCTTGATCATCGCGCTGACCTCGGCGCCGAGCGTGCTGGTCTGGCCCAGTAGCTCGTTGTCGAAGCGGGCTTCGAAGATGCCGCCCTGGGCCGCATCGAAGTTGGTGACCGTCTTTTCGAAGGTCTGAATGTTGGCGATCAACGCGGCGATCGCATGGGCATCGTTTCCACCGACGAGGTGCTCCGCCTGCTGTCCCAGCGAGTTGGACTGGGCGATGAAGTTTGCCCAGAAATTTGTCTGATCCGAATTGTCCATGTATTTCGGCGTCGGGTTCAGCGCGTCGCCAAAAGGCGTAAAGCCGTGAACGCCATTCTGGTTTGCCATGTTCACCAGATTGGTGTCGCCCTGCACGATATCGATGATGTCGAGCAGATTGTCGTTGCTGGCCCGTCCTGCATCCTGGCTGATGCCGGCCTGATTGATGTAGGTCTTTTCGAGCTCGAGCTGCCGCACGATGGTATCGGCATGAACGCCGGTGAGACCGCCGAACAACGTCGGATTAGCCGTCATCAACGCCTGCAGGTCGGTAATGGCCGCGTTCGTGTCGGCCGTGGCCTGGGCTGAATTCGAGGTGTTGATGCCGCCGATGGAGATATTGGCGAGATCGTTGAAGATCGCGCCGATATCCGCGAAGGTGGCATGAGGCGCGTTCGCGGCGGTGGTGCCGGCGGCGAACGCCGTGGGCGCCGCGAGGAACCCGGCCGCGCCATTTTGTGTCGCCAAAGTGGCGAGATTGGCGTCGTTGTTGACGATATTGAGGATATCGAGATGGCTCGTGTGCAACGCCGTTTCCGCGGCGGCGACGCTGCCGAACGTGCCGCCGCCGTTCACCGAGGCGCTGGCCGCCGATAGCGAAGTCGTAATATCGGCGAGGATCGCGTTGACATGGGCCAGCGTGGCGCCGGTGAATTGCCCCGCGGCGACTTCCGCCTGCAGGCCGGTTTGAACATTGGTGAGATCGGTGGTGTACCGCCCGATGCTGCCAAGTCCCTGGCCGCCTTCCGAAACCGAGTTTTGCCACAATCCGCCCTCGAGCGCGCGCGT
>JBAUUA010000982.1:0-1904 GCA_049582465.1 Bradyrhizobium sp.
GCGTTCACATCTCACGCCTAGCCGGGTCTTTTGCGTGATCGTCCCGCCGTCATCCGGATTATTTAGAGGCTGAAACCGCTCTTGGGCAACTATCTCACGCAGTAAGCGTGTTAGAAACGCTTCCAAATTGGTCGCGACTCCGCCACCAACTGCGCGTGACACGAACGCCTGCCGATTCATGCGCAGGTTTTGGGCGATGGCCCGCGCTTGGACTCGTCCTACGCGCCGCGCGGACCGCGCAGTCAAGTCGCCGAGCCTCAGAATGTGCTCAGGTGCGCTCTCGCCGCAATTGCCCCAGTTGAATCAGTGCAACCGGAACACGCCGTCGACGGCGTGCAGTTCGGCTGGCTTGATGAGTTTCGAGTGCGCAACGGCAACTGCGAACAGGGGTCCTTCGAGTGATTTTTCCCAAAACGCGAGGAAATCCTTTAGCGCCGGGAAATTCGGAAACATATCGTAGTCCTGCCAGACATAGGTTTGCAGCAACCAGGGACGATCCGGACGGCGATAAACGATTTCCGCTGTTGTCAGTCCGTAGCCTAAGACCTGCTTCCTGAAATTCTTGGAAACTGCATCTTTCTCGACCATGCCAACCTCCAGCCCAGCCAAAACAGTTGCATGATTCTCAATTCGCCAAAAACGAAAACGTTCAATAGGTCATAGTAATCAACGCGCTAGCAGCAGGCTACTTCGCCTGCTAGCAATCGCCGCAAGCGTTGCTCCTTGAGAAACTCAAGTTGGAGGCAAAACATCGTGGGCCGAAGCCCTTGCACCCCAGTGTCACAGGCTTATGTGAACAGCGGCTAGCACTCGCTCATTGCGACTGCCAATTCAAAAGTAATGACAAAAGCTAGGGAGGATCGCATGAAATCCGCCGCTCCACGACCGTGTCGTGGTCAAACGCATCGATGCCGAAGAAAAGACAGCTGGCGGCATCATCATTCCGGATAGCGCCAAGGAGAAGCCCTCACAGGGCGAAATCACCGCCGTTGGTCCGGGTGGCCGCGACGAGGCCGGCAAGCTGATTCCGATCGATCTCAAGGTTGGCGACCGCGTGCTGTTCGGCAAGTGGTCGGGCAACGAGGTCAAGCTCGATGGTCAGGAACTGCTGATCATGAAGGAGAGCGACATCATGGGCGTTCTCACCGACGTTCCCGCCGCCAAGAAGAAGGCCGCGTAAGCGCCAGCCAGTTTTCCTTTTCCTGAGGAGTCGGCGCAGCCGGCGTCTCGAAGGATGAGGCCCGCAATTCAAATCTCATCCCTCAAGAACCCGCCCAGTCGCGCGGTCTTTGGGATCTGACCAGTTGAAAACGGAGATCATTATGTCAGCCAAAGAAGTCAAATTCGGCGTCGATGCCCGCGACAGGATGCTGCGCGGCGTCGAGATTCTTAACAACGCGGTGAAAGTAACGCTCGGCCCCAAGGGCCGCAACGTCGTGCTCGACAAGTCGTTCGGCGCACCCCGCATCACCAAGGACGGCGTCACCGTCGCCAAGGAAATCGAGCTTGAGGACAAGTTCGAGAACATGGGCGCCCAGATGGTACGCGAAGTCGCCTCCAAGTCGGCGGACGCTGCCGGCGACGGCACCACCACCGCGACGGTTCTCGCCGCCGCGATCGTCCGTGAAGGCGCGAAGTCCGTTGCCGCCGGCATGAACCCGATGGACCTCAAGCGCGGCATCGACAGGGCTGTGAACGCCGTAGTCGAGGAACTCAAGAAGCGGACCAAGAAGATCACCACGCCGGCCGAGACCGCGCAGGTCGGAGCGGTTGCTGCGAACGGTGAAGTGGAGATCGGCAAGATGATCTCTGAGGCGATGCAGAAGGTCGGCAACGAGGGTGTCATCACGGTCGAGGAGGCGAAGGGCATAGAGACCGAGCTTGAAGTAGTTGAAGGTATGCAG